>NZ_JBDNAI010000012.1:0-66348 GCF_039768515.1 Wenyingzhuangia sp. | reverse complement strand
CTCAATGCTTTGCAACAAGAAGTAAAGACCAAAGTAGAGGAGTTGCCAAAAGAAAATAGAATCTTAGTTACCGCCCATGATGCTTTTTCATATTTCGGCAAAGAGTTCAATTTTGAGGTTTTGGGTTTGCAAGGCTTGTCTACAACAACTGAGGCTGGAGTTAGAGATGTACAACGACTTTCAAATCTCATTATACAACGTGAGATCAAAGCAATTTTTGTAGAAAGTTCTGTGCCTCAAAGAACGGTAAAGGCTTTACAGGCCTCTGTAGAGTCTAAAGGGAAAGAGGTAAAAATAGGAGGAGAATTGTTTTCAGATGCTTTAGGTAATACAAATGAAGAGACTGGAAATTATATAGGTATGTTTAGATACAATGTCAACACCATTGTTAATGCACTTAAATAAAAAACAAAAGAATCAACAAGAAATACTACGAGAAGAAAATGGATCATAACATCGCTCTTGCCATAGATGATTTAACGGTAGCATACAATTATAAACCTGTATTGTGGGATATAGATTTGCAGATTCCAGAAGGGGTTTTGATGGCTATTGTTGGTCCCAATGGTGCAGGTAAATCAACGTTGTTAAAATCAGTTTTAGATATTATAAAGCCTTTGGCCGGTTCTGTAACCATATATGGAAAGCCGTACCGAAAACAACGCCATAAGGTTGCCTATGTGCCTCAAAAAGGGAGTGTGGATTGGGATTTTCCAACGACAGCGTTAGATGTGGTTATGATGGGGACTTACGGTGCTTTGGGTTGGATCAAAAGACCCGGGAAAAAGGAAAAAAAATTAGCCCTGGAAGCATTGGAAAAAGTAGGAATGTTGCCTTACAAGAGTAGGCAGATTTCTCAATTGTCAGGAGGGCAACAACAACGTATTTTTTTGGCTAGGGCATTGGTACAAAATGCGGCGATTTACTTTATGGACGAACCTTTTCAAGGGGTAGATACAACTACAGAAAAAGCCATCATTCAAATCTTGAAGGAGTTGAGAAAAGCAGGAAAAACAGTTGTTGTGGTTCATCATGATTTGCAAACCGTTCCAGAGTATTTTGATTGGGTGACATTTTTAAATGTAAAAAAAATTGCAACCGGTCCAGTGGCAGATATTTTTAATGATGATAATTTGACCAAAACCTACGGAATAAATTACAAAACAAGTATTGTAGAATAATTGATCGACAAAGCATGGAACAGTATATTTATTTGTTAATGTCCGATTATACCTTACAAATTATTACGTTAGGAACGGCCATGTTAGGCGCTTTGTGCGGGATGTTGGGTAGTTTTGCTGTTTTGCGTAAACAGAGTTTGTTGGGAGATGCTATAGCTCATGCCTCTTTACCAGGAATTGCGATTGTGTTTTTAGTTTTAGGTGTAAAAAACAACAATGGCTTACTGTTAGGAGCCTTATTAAGTGGTTTGGTTAGTGCTGTTTTTATCAAAGGAATAATCTCTAAAACACATTTGAAATCAGACACTGCTTTAGGGGTCGTCTTGTCAACATTTTTTGGTTTTGGAATGTTACTACTTACGTATATTCAAAAATTACCAAATGCAAATCAATCAGGGTTAGAGAAATACTTGTTTGGACAAGCAGCAACTTTGTTGGCAGAAGATGTTTGGTTGATGTCAATGATTACAGGGGTAGCTTTGTTTGTTGTCTTGTTGTTTTGGAAAGAATTCAAAATGGTCTTGTTTGATGTAGATTTTACCAAAACGTTAGGGTTTCATGTAAAGTTTATTGACACTTTGATGACTTCTTTTATTGTGATAGCAATTGTGATGGGGCTTCAAACAGTTGGAGTCGTCTTGATGAGTGCTATGCTGTTAGCTCCTGCTGCCGCGGCTAGGCAATGGACTCATAGTTTATCTAAAATGGTTTTCTTGGCAGGAATTTTTGGCGGCGTTTCAGGAGTATTAGGAACTGCAATCAGTGCGAGTGCCAATAATTTATCTACAGGTCCAGTTATTGTTTTGATTGCAACCTTTTTTGTGATGATTTCATTTGTTTTTTCTCCGACCAGGGGATTGTTATTTAGACAAATAAAATTATGGAAAAACAGGAATGATTTAAAGTTGATGAAGACATTATTATTTATGTACAACTTGGCAAAAGATCATGAAAATATTTCTCATCCTCATAAAATATTATTGTTGAACAATTTTCAAGGATATACACGTAAAAGTCTAAAGAGGCTAGAGAGTGAAGAATTAATTCAGTTGAACAAAGATGATTGGGCTTTGACCCAAAAAGGGTTCAACACTGCTGAAAATTTATATACGAACCAGTAATGACAAATGCTCAGTTAGAAATTCAAGTGATTTTAGTTTTAGTAGCAGTAGCTTGTGCTTTGCCAGGAGTTTTTTTGGTGCTCAGAAAAATGGCGTTGATCAGTGATGCCATCAGTCACTCTATTTTACCAGGAATTGTTATTGGGTTTTTTATCACACAAGATTTGGCCTCTCCATGGTTAATTTTAATGGCAACTTTGACAGGAGTGTTAACAGTAGTATTGGTAGAGTATATTCAAAAAACAGGTTTAGTCAAAGAAGATACTGCTATTGGTTTGGTATTTCCTTCTCTTTTTAGTTTAGGGGTTATTCTTATAGCTCGTAACGCAGGGGATGTGCATTTAGATTTAGATGCTGTATTGTTAGGAGAAGTTGCTTTTGCTCCGTTCAATCGCTGGATGTATGGTGGAATTGATTTAGGTCCAAAATCATTATGGATGATTGGAACGATCTTAGGAGTTTCAATACTGTTGTTGCTCTTGTTTTATAAAGAATTGAAAATTGCCACTTTTGATACTGGCCTGGCTGCTTCTTTAGGCTTTGCGCCTGTAGGTATCCATTATGGATTGATGACAATATCTTCTGTAACAACTGTGGGTGCTTTTGATGCGATTGGTGCTATTTTGGTTGTTGCTTTTATGATTGTTCCTGCCGCTTGTGTTTACTTGTTGACCACCAATTTAAAAAAGATGTTGGTTTGGTCCTCTTTGGTTGGTGTTTTTTCGTCAATAGTAGGCTATTGGGTTGCCCACGTTTTAGATGCTTCTATCGCCGGAACCATTGCGACCTTATTAGGTTTGTTGTTTTTTGTGGTTTATTTATTTGCACCCAACAAAGGTTATATTTCTCAATGGTATAGAACAAAGCAGCAAAAAACAGAAGTGGCAATGTTGGTGTTTATGCTCCATTTGGCAAATCATCAAGAGGAAGAAAATGAAAGAAATATCGATCACTTACAGGAACATATCAATTGGACAAAACAGAGGGCAAAAAAAGTATTGAAACTTGCGAATCAAAATAATATGATAGCAATCAACAGTAGAATCATCAATTTAACCCCCAAGGGATTGTCTTTTACACAGCAGGCGGTAACCTACATCTCTGAGAACAAAAATTCAGAATTAGAAGGGATTAAGAATGATTTTTTCTTGTTTAGAGGGTGATTATTTTTTTGTATTATTCTATATTAATTACTAACTTTAATACAGAATACATAAAAAAACACCTAAATGACTATATTAAACATATTCCTAAACAAAAATCAAAGAGCTAATAGAGGTCATTTTGCAAACATTGTTAAAATAGCAAAAGTTGACGGCAAGTTGACAAGACGAGAAATTGTTTTGTTAAAGAAAATCAAAAGAGATTTAGGAATTAGTGATATCATCTTCAGAAGTATAGTGCGTCATCCGGAGAGATATCCTATCAATCCACCGACCAATTATGAAGATAGAATCACGAGACTTCATACCCTAGCCAAAATGTTAATTGTTGAAAAAGAATCCTACGAATTGTCTCTGAAACTTTTAGAGAAGTTAGCTGTAGGGATCGGATTTCCTTTAAGAACACATAAGGAAGTAGTCAAGCTTGCAGTAAAGTTAGTGATGTCCCATACCGACGTTTCAACTTTTGCAGCCGAGATCAAAAAAATTAATATTCATAAAGACTAATTTTTATTTATTGTCTAATATTGTCAAGAGATTGTCTAAATTAGACCATCTATTTTTTAGGAAATGACGATAGACAAACCTTTTAAAGTATACAATGCCTCTGCTGGTAGCGGTAAAACATTTACGCTGGTAAAAGAATATTTGAAAATTCTTTTTTTGGCTAAAAGTGAGTTTGAGTTTCAGAAGATTTTGGCCATCACATTTACCAACAAGGCTGCCTCTGAAATGAAGCATCGTGTGTTGAATACTTTAAAAAATGCCTCACAAAACCTTGAAGATGACCTTGTGTTATCGCTTCTGAACGAAGTGAACTTAAGTCCAGAACAAGCACAAGAAAAGTCAAAGAGGATTTTAAAAAATATTCTTCATAATTATGCGAGTTTTCATATCAATACGATTGACAGTTTTACACACAAATTAATTAGGACTTTTTCTCTAGACCTAGGACTTCCATTAGATTTCGAGGTAGAAATGGATACAGATCCATTATTCGAAGAAACAATAGATTTGTTAATCTCTAAAATAGGGGCAGACCAAGCACTTACAGAAATTTTGGTAAAGTATACCTTGGAGCAGGTTGAAGAGGACAAGGACTGGAAAATTAATGAGTCATTAGTTGCGGTTGCAAAATTGTTATTGAACGAAGAAAATGAGGTTGAAGTATCTAAGTTGATCAGTACTAATCTCTCAGATTTCACAGTTTTGGAGACACGTTTAAAGGGTTATTTAAAGGGCACCGAGGATAAATTCAAAAAGTTAGGAGAAGAAGCTATGGCGCTTATTGATGAATATGAGATTGCTCATTCTTCATTCACGTCAAGTGCAGTTCCAAATTATTTTAAAAAATTTGTGTCAGGGTGGAATAAGAAGGAAGAACAACTAGCAATCAAGACGGTTGAGAAATGCTTTGATTCTGGGAACTTTTATCCGCAAACAAAAACAAAAGATGCAAAGAAATTAGAGGATAGAGAAAGGATAGATATAGTTAAAAACAATTTGTATCCTATTTTTGATGTCTCTAAACAATTATTATCAGAGGATTTCGGACAGTATTTTCTTGTGAAAAAGATATTAAAATCGATAGTGCCTTTGGCAGTATTGAGTTATATTCATAAAGAATACACACACTTAAAAGACGAAAATAATATTTGTGTCAATGCAGAATTCAACCGTTTGGTTAGCAAACAAATCAAAGATCAGCCAGTTCCTTTTATTTATGAGCGTTTGGGAGAAAGATTTCAGTATTTTTTTATTGATGAAATGCAAGACACCTCTGAGTTGCAATGGGAAAACTTAATTCCTTTAATTGACAATGCCTTGTCACAAGGAAATGGACAATTAATGTTGGTTGGAGATGCCAAGCAATCAATTTATAGGTGGAGAGGAGGGAAAGCATCCCAATTTGTTGATATTTCAGACGAGAACGAAAAAAAACTTTTTCATGTTGGGAAAGAAGTAGCCACTCTAGGGACAAATTATAGGAGTTATAGCAACGTGATACATTTCAATAATGATTTTTTTTCGTTTTTATCTACCCATATCAAAGAACCAGCTTATCAAGAAATATACAAAAAGGAAGAAGATCAAAGGACGAATACCAAAGAAGGCGGTTATGTTCGGTTGGAAGTTTTTGAAAGAGAAGCGGTCTTTGAAAAACACGAGGTATATGCTGAGAAAGTCTATCATAAGGTGGTAGAAATAAAATCTAAAGGTTTTTCCTATGGAGATATTTGTGTTCTGACTAGGAAAAAAGATGATGGTGTTGCGGTGGCAGATTATTTAGTTTCTCAAGGAATAGAAGTCATTTCACCAGATAGTTTATTGCTTAAAAACAATGAAGGTGTTCAGTTGTTTGTGTATTTGCTGAGATGGTTAGAAAACCCAGTAGACAAAGATGTACTGATTGAGGTTCTTTACTACCTATATTCTCATTTAAATGTTAAAGTTCCGGAGCATGAATTTTATAAGACCTGCCTATCTATAAATGATACAGAGCAATTCTTTGAGTTTTTGGGTCTTGAATTTAGCATGACTAAATTTTTCTCTTTGTCTCTATATGACGGTGTAGAGTATTTAATTCGAGTCTTTGGTTTTCAGCAAATATCGGATGTTTTTATACAAGCTTTTCTAGATGTTGTTTTGCAGTATCAATTAAAGGAATCTGGAGGGCTACAAATGTTTTTGTCCTATTGGGATACCAAGAAAAAACAGTTGAAAGTTGAAGTTGCACCTAGTGAAAATGCTTTGCAAATTATGACCATTCACAAGGCTAAAGGACTTGAATTTCCAGTCGTTATTTTCCCTTTTGATTTGAATACAGAAGATGTCAGTAGAGAGAAAGTTTGGTATCAGACCCATGAGCTAGACGTTTTTAAAGGTTTCGAAAGTTTTCAAATAAAAGCTTCTAATCAATTGTCTTTGTATGGAGGCCAGGGAAAAGAAAAACTAGAGAAGTTGAGTGCAGAAATTCAACTTGATAGTTTCAATTTGTTGTATGTAGCTTTGACAAGGGCAAAAGAACAACTGCACATTTTGTGTGATACAAAGAACAGTAAATCAGATCAGTTAAAACACTTTTCAGATTATTTCAAAGCCTATATGGCTCAAAAAAATGCAGATCAGATCTACGAAATTGGAGATTCTAATAGGAGGTCTAAAGAAGAAAAATCAAAGGACGATTTTTTGTTAGACGAATTTTTTAGCGTTGATAAAAAAGAAAATCAAATATTTATTATTCAACGCGGGGAAGAAGAAGATGGCGCCAGAGTTTATGGGAATATCATTCATAAAGCTTTTGAAAAAGTTATAGATGCTAAAGATGTTGAAATGGCATATAATTATATGGAACAGCAAGGGTTGTCTCCTGAAATTTTAAATCGTGCAAAAAAATCTATTCACCAGGTCGTTTCTCATCCTCGATTGAGGGATTATTATAAAGAAGGGCTAGAAGTGTTTACAGAAAGATCCTTTTTGACTCACAGTGGCGAAATTAATATCATGGATAGGGTTGTTTTTAGTGGAAATGAAGCTGTTATTGTCGACTATAAGACAGGCGCTTTTAATCCCTCTCATAGGTTGCAACTAGAAAATTATTCTAATGTCCTAGAAGGATTAGGCTACCGTGTAAAGGAAAAATTATTAGTTTACTGTAATCAAGACATCAATATTATGAACGTCTAACAAATTATTTGTGGATTTAACTTTTTTATTGGCGAACAAAGGTTCCCTTTTGTATATTTGTTTAAAATCAACACTGTATTCTTAGTATGAGATACTTTAGTAGCCTCTTTATTTTATTTTTTTTGGCCCTATCAATCACAGAAGCAAACGCTCAAGATGGAGAGAAAACATGGGCTATAGGTGTTGGTACAAACGGTGTTGATATCTTAAATAAAGAATACACAAGTCTTTCCGATCAATTTTTAGATTATACCAGATTAGATAAGGATTTGAATATTTACCCAGTAATCTCAAGGTTGTATGTGGCAAAATATTTAGGCAAAGGTTTTTCTTTAGATTTGGCGGCCGCTGAAAATAAAATAAGTAAAATTCCAAACAATTTAAAAGCTGAGAAAAAAAAATATTACTCATTAGATCTTGGAGCCAGGTATGATTTAAACACTTTGTTTGGTCAAACAGGATGGTTTGATCCTTATGCTAAGTTTAGTTTAGGAGGAGTGATTGTTCAAGACGATTGGTATTTTACTAGTGCTCCAGCTTTGGGTTTTAATATTTGGTTTAATTCTTCTGTGGGAATCAATATTGAGTCATCTTTTAAAGGAGATGGGTCTAGATTTCTTGGGACAATGTCACATTTCTTAATCCCAGAGAATTTGAGATCCGTTCAGTATTTAGGAGCCTTTCACTTTCACCATGCCTTCTCCTTTGTTGTTAAATTTGGTTCAAAAAAGCAGAAAGTAAAGAACCAAGAGGATTGTTCAATTCATGAAAATCTACAAACATTTTCTTGTCATGATCTTGATGGGGACGGCATAAGAGATAAAGTAGATGCTTGTCCTGAATTGCCAGGAGGTTTAGCGACAGATGGTTGTCCTGATCAAGATGAAGATGGTATTGCAGATAAAAACGATTCCTGTCCAAAATTACCTGGTGATATCTTACACAATGGATGTCCAGATGATGATGGAGATGGTATTGCCAATCACAAAGACTCTTGCCCAGAGGTGCCTGGTCAAGCAAAGTTTTTCGGTTGTCCCGATACTGATCTCGATGGTTTGGTAGATAAAAATGACAACTGTCCTAATGAGTTTGGTCCCAAAGAAAACAGTGGTTGTCCTTGGCCAGATACTGATCAAGATGGGGTAGCAGATCACATGGACCATTGTGTACATGAAAAAGGTCGTAAAGACAATCATGGTTGCCCGTTGGAGAATGTTGAAAGACCAAGAAAAACACTAGGTGCCTATGCTAAGAGCATCCACTTTAGTACGGGGGATTATAAATTAAAACAGAGTTCCAAAAGGATTTTGAATAACATTGTGCAAGTGATGAAAGAATATGAAGATGTTCGTTTTGATATCCAAGGTCACACTGATGCCACAGGGAATAAAGACTTAAACTTAAAATTATCTCAAAAAAGAGTAGAAGCGGTATCAGCTTATCTTATTTCTCAAGGAATTGAGGCATGTCGTTTGCATATTGAAGGCTACGGAAAAATAATCCCTGTGGCAAGCAATAAAACAACTCTGGGTAGGGTTTTAAATAGACGAGTGGTTTTAACTGCTGTAGAATAATTTAGCTCGTTTTCTTTTCTAAATCAAACTCCCTTTGTGCTCTTCTACTATTGGGTATTAAAGTAAACCTCCACTTATTCCAAACTATTTAGGAAAACATCTGCGTTTTTAAGATGCGCTTCTTTTTTTGTTGCATCCATTTTGTCAAACATAGCGACCATCATTCTTAGCCTTGGGTTTTTACTCAGAAAAGCTCTTTGTTTGTCTATAAATCTCCAAAATAAACCATCCCAAATGACTTGCCATTCCCCCTTTTTATAGTTGCTCATTTTCATTAAATAATTACTTCCACTTATGTACGGTTTTGTCGACATTAGGCCACCATCAGCAAATTGACTCATTCCGTAGATGTTAGGAACCATCACCCAATCGTAAGCATCGATGAACAGTTCCATAAACCATTGATATACTTCATCAGGATCAAATTCACAGAGCAACATAAAATTACCCAAGACCATTAAACGTTCGATGTGATGAGAATATCCAGATGTTAATAATTTATGAATTGTTTGATCAATAGGAACGATGCCCGTTGTTCCATCGTAAAATGAGCGGGGAATTTTTTTAGAAAACCCCCAAAAATTTTGGGTTCGTTCTTTAGATCCACACGTAATGTAAACACCTCTCATAAATTCACGCCAACCTATAACTTGTCTGACAAAACCTTCTGTTGAGTTGATAGGAATTTCATTCTTTTTTGCAAATGCCAAGCATTGATTGATAATTTCCCCTGGGGTAATAAGTCCTACGTTTAGCATGGGGCTCAAAACACTATGATTTAAGATAGAGTTCTCTGAAACAATGGCATCTTCATAGGTACCAAATTCAATAAATCTTTGCTCTAAAAATTGCTCTAGCCATGCTTGTGTACTCTCAAATTGGTACGGATAGAGAGGTTGGTCTGTCAGTTGACCCAAATTGTCTTTATAATATTGATCCACATATGAAATGGCTTCTGTGTAAAACAAATCTTTCTTAGGAAAAAGAATAGCAGGAGGTGTTTTCTTGGCAGGATATTTTTTTCTATTCTCATCATCAAATGTCCATTTTCCACCCTCAGGATTTCCAAAAGCGTCTATCAAAATATTTCTAAGAACACGTTGTTGTTTGTAGAAGGTAGTTTGGTGGAATTTCTTTTTTGTTTCTTTGAAGAAAGACGACAGGTCTTGTGGTGTGTTTAGAAACATTGGGTTGTCCACCATGGTTAACAAAATATTATTTTCATCGCCTGTCTGTTGAAGACGTTTTGATAACCACTCGTCTACGGGGTCTACATAATTTATTTGTGATATTTCTTCTTTTCTAAAGTGAGGAATTAAATTTCGTACATCCGATAGAGGCACTATAGCTTCAATATAAACGACTTCGATACCCTTAGCAATAAGAAAGGCTTCATAGGCTTTCATGCTTGCTCTGTGGAATGCAATTTTTTGTTTATGAAATTTATATTGATTAAAGAATAATTCTTCTTCGATTAAATAAAAGACACCTTCGTTTTTGAATAAAGGGGAGTTTTTAAATAATTGATGTGGAAAAATAAGGTTTGCTTGTTTCATTTCTTCGGTTTGTTTCTTCTACAACGTTCACTGCAATATCGTACTTCTTCCCAGTTTTTTTCCCATTTCTTTCGCCAATTAAAAGGGAGTTGACAAACGATGCATATTTTTGAGGGAAGATTTTGTTTTTTCATACCTAATGATAATTGTTAACGTCTATTTACATGCATTTGTAGTAGTCTCTTTTTTTCTTTTATTACCATTGGGTGTTTTCTATGCCCCCAGATTTTGTCTCTTGCTTTGCTTGCACTTTCTTTCAAATCAACAATTGGAAATGGATAGTCTTCACCCAGGTGGACACCACAAAAGCTTTGTTCCATCAAGCTCATTTTCCAAGGTTCATGAATAAATGCCTCAGGTACATCTTTTAATTCTGGTACCCATTTTTTGATAAATGCTCCATGGGTATCGTGGGTTTCAGAGTTTTTAATAGGGTTGTATAGTCTCACGGTATTGATACCCGTAACCCCAGCTTGCATTTGGAATTGTGGATAATGGATACCGGGTTCATAATCTAAAAACTGCTTTGCCAAATGGTAAACACCTTCTCTCCAATCTTGATCTAAGTTAAAGACCAAAAAGGAAACTACCATTGCTCTCATTCTAAAATTAATCCATCCTGTTTCCATAACGGCACGCATACAAGCATCTATCAAAGGGTAGCCTGTGGTTCCCATTTTCCAGGATTTTAAGTATTCTTCGTTAGGAAGATGAGGTAAATGTTCATAACCTCTATTGACACAAAGTGTTTCGTAGCTACATTCCATTTCAAACTTCTGAATGAAGTGGCAATGCCAATGCAATCTGGTTAGCATGGCAGAAAAAGCTTTGCTATTTTTGGTTCCATTTGGATGTGTTCCCACAAACTGAAATACTTGTTTGATGCTCAGGTTTCCCCAAGCAATAAAGGGAGATAATCTGCTGCATGATTTTCTGCTTTCGGAAGGTTTGGAAATGTTTTTTTGATACTGAAACCCACGATTTTCAACAAAAGAAGTAAGGTATCTCCATGCATTTTGTTCTCCAGGAGGTTGAAAACTTTTAGGATAGTTCTTTAGTTTGTTCAGTAAGTTTTCAGGAATAATAAAAGAGTGTTTTGGTGTAGATACAGTTCCTATACTATATTTGTTTTCTGTTAGAGGTTGGTGCATTTTTTGATGCCAAGATCTACTCCAATCTTTTCTGTTCTTAATTCCACGTAAAATACCATCTCGTTGAAACTCTTTCCATGTGATTGCATGATTTCGACAAAAATTATGCATTTTTTTGTCTCTATTCCATGTCAATTGTGTACCCGTTTCCTGGTAACTATAAAGATGTTTAACAGAGAATTGGGTATTTAAAAAGGAAAACACATCAATTGCTTCTCCATAAAAAATACTGACTTCTCTTTCAAAAGGTCTTAACCTCTTGTTGAGGGATTTAATGGAGTGATAAACAAATTGTAAGTGCCTTGTGTTAACGTCAGGTTGTTTTAAAATAGAGGGTTCAAACAGATAAACAATCAAATAAGGTAAGTGGCTTTGTTCTGCATGATGAAGTGCAACATGATCCTGTAAACGCAAATCACGTTTTAACCATACAATATTTAGATTATTGGCTTTCAATAGGTAATTTGTTTTTGACATTTTTTCCAAAAACTAAAGAAAGATGGAAAGTAGCCTTTTACATCAAACATCCACGCTCTGGGCTCCTCAATTCCCTTATAATGGGAGTTTGTAGGATGCTCTTTGTAGTGAACCGAAGAAAGATGGTATTCTTGAATCAATTCATCAAATTCACCGACATAGATTTGAACACCTTCAATGTTTTTTGAAAGTCCCAAAACAAAATCTAAAGTTTTTTGGCTGACAGGGTATTCTCTAAAATGAGAAGGTTCCAAGAGTAAAACGTTGTTGGTGATGATGTCTTTTTTCCAAAGCGGGTCTAAATTGTAAAAGTTGTACACTGCTGTTGGTAGTGAACTATCAACATATATAATTTCTTTTTTAGGTAGTGGGGTCTCCAATTTGATTTTGTCTGCCAAATCTTCTAATACTCTAGGGATCTGTAAATCGGGAATATTCTCGTAGGTTATGTCTAAAAAAGTATGTTGTTGCTGAGTGTTACAGTATTTATTTATGTTTTCTTGGTTCGCAATGTATTTTTTGTTGCTGTTTGCACCAGCTACCCATTGCCAACTCAAAGCATTGCTAGCCCAATCTGCGTCTAGCAAGTGATAATACATCCACCTTGCAGGGAGTTTCCAGTGGCTTTTCCCAAAATTACAAGCCAATGCAGCAATATACATTCTAAGGTGATTGTGTAGGTAGCCAGTTTGGTAAAACTCTTCTAAAGCCTTGTCAATGGCAATGATTCCTGTTTTTGCATTTAGGATTGCACTGGGGATCTTGTGATTTGATACCTCTGGTTGCTCATGCTTTAAATCAAAGTTAATCAGTGTTCCTTTGGCTATCCATACTTGTTGCCAATAGTCTCTCCAGGCCAGTTCTTGTATAAGTTTTTGCGCTTTCCAAGGTTTGTGTCCTTGTTTCAAAATTTCTTGATAAACGTATTGTGTCGAGATGACTCCACGAGAAATATAAGGGGACAGATAAGTAACAGACCCATTGATAAAATTTCTAGTTTTACCGTAGTCTACAGGGTCTATCGATGACACTTTCTTGAGAATGTCTTCAAATTGAGTAGAAAAAGGAGTAATCATCTTTTACTGATTTTATTTCCTGTGATCGCTCGTTGCCGAGTACATTTGAATCTAGTAATGTCTGGATTTCTTTTTTTGAGGTGTTTTTGACTTACACCGCTATGAACTCTTTTTCTCCAGCGCTTGAAGCTTGTTTCCTTTAGGTTTGCTCTCATGGTCTGAATGACTTCTTTCTCCGAAAGCCCAAATTGAAATAAAATGGCTTCAAAGGGAGTTCGGTCTTCCCAGGCCATTTCGATAATCCTATCTAGCTCCCTTTCGCTCAATTCTTTTTTGTCTTTCATGTCTTACCTGTTTTTTTTCCAAATAAAATCAGTGGTCAAATAAAAACTCCCTAGAAAATCAAAAAGGCATTGTTCAGGAGAAATAATGGATAAAAAAGTATCTCCGTTTGCTTTTTCATACAAATGATAAATTTCTCCAACGATGGGTTCAAAATTAAATTTAGCGTTAAAAATCAATTGATTGTGCTCATATTCCTCAATCATTTTTGCATACGCATTTTTGATTTCCAGATATTTTGCCTCCATCTTTTGATTGACCTTATGGATGCTTCTGTTTTTCCAAACTACACTATCAGTTGGCGTAATTGCAGGAGCTCCTACGTTGGTTGCATAGGGCTTTAAGTGAGCGTCGTATGTTTGACTTTCAGAGCTAAAGACCACATTATCTGGTTTTTTTTCTTTCATTGATCCGATTTAACCATAATTAATCTATAAAAATAATAATAACGCAAATAATACTCGTGCTTTATTTTAGAAATGCCATACTTTAGAATAGGTTAAGATAGTTTGTTTTTCTTTCAAAGCTTTCTTTAACTTATGCGTTCTTTTTTTTAAAAATTACGTTACTTTATAGAACAGCTTTTTTAACATAAAATATGAAAACATTTTTACAAGAAACGACGGAATCTATCATAAACATTACAGAGAATCAAAAAGATACGATTTGTATAGTTCCTAGTGAGCGAGCTGGAGTCTATTTGAAAAATGCGTTCAAAGAAGCGTTAAAAGGTAAAGTTTCCTTTTTACCTAAAATTGTAAGTGTTGAAAATTTTATTAAAGAAATATCAGGTTTAGAGAATATCGATCAGATTTCTTTATTGTTTGAATTTTTTAAGATCTATCAAAAAGAAAATAAAAAATTAAAATCAGATACTTTCGAGCGTTTCATAGGTTGGGCAACGATTGTGATTCAAGATTTTAATGAGATTGATAGGCATTTGGTTAATGCTTCAGAAATTTTTGAGTACCTCACAGATGTTCAGAAAATAAAAGACTGGTCACCTTCATCAACTGAGATAACAGACACAATTAATAATTATATGAGTTTTGTTGGAGATCTTCATTTGTATTACAAAGAATTAGGTAAGGTGTTGATTGATAAAAAAGTAGGGTATCAAGGTTTGGTATATAGACAGGCGTATAAAAATTGCGAGGCTTATTTGAGAAATCATCAGCAAAATCATTTTCATTTTATTGGTTTTAATGCTTTGAATAAGGCAGAAGAAGAGATTTTTAAGAGTTTTTTAGCTTTGGAACACAATCATATTTATTGGGATGCTGATGATTATTACATGGAGGGGGCTCACGAGGCAGGAACTTTTATGAGGAAGTTTTTTGATGAATGGCAATGTTTACAAAAGGGGAAAAGAAAAAACTGGATTCATAATCATTTCAGTCAGAAAAAAAACATTCAAATTTTAGGAAGTCCATTAAATGTAACCGGTTTAAAATCGGTTACCACCTTATTGGATGAAGAATTGGTGGCAAATGAAACCGCATTGGTTTTGGCAGAAGAAACTCTTTTGCCGGTCGTTTTAAATTCTATACCACCTTCAATAAATAAAGTAAATATAACCATGGGGTACCAGTTGAGCAATATTCCTTTATCGGGACTATTCCAATCCATTTTTGAACTCCATTTGAATAAAGACAAGCTAGGTAAAAATGATTTTTACCATAAGGATATTTTATCATTTTTAAGACATTCCTATATTTCTAAAATCAGCAATAACAATAGCGAAAAAGTAATCAACACGATTAATCAAAACAATTTGGTATTTGTTTCCCATTCCCAAATGCTTACTTTTTTTACCTCTTCTGGATTAGATAAAAGTTTGGCGGTATTGTTCGATCCCGTAGATGATATTTCTGTCTTTATTGAGCGAATAATTCAGTTTATCAATTACTTGAATACGGGGTTAGATGGGATTGAATTACTCTATGTTGAAGGGTTTAGAAAGGTCTTTCAAGAAATATCCAATTTGAATATGACCTACAAATACATCGACAACATAAAAGTACTTTACAAAATATTTAAAAAAATATTGCCTTTGGAGAGTATTGATTTTAGAGGAGAGGCTCTAGAAGGTATGCAGTTGATGGGGGTTTTAGAAACCCGTTGTTTAGATTTCAAGAACGTCATCATTACATCCGTAAATGAAGGGATTCTGCCCACCGGAGCAAGTGAACGATCTTTTATTTCCTTTGAAGTAAAAAAGCAATTTCAAATGCCTACATACTTAGCAAAGGACGCCATCTTCTCTTATCACTTTTATAGGTTGATTCAGCGAGCGGAAAATGTTTATCTGCTCTATAATACAACTTCTGATGATTTCGGTCGAGGTGAAATGAGTAGGTTTTTAACTCAATTGATGATTGATAAAGAGGCAGATGTTACCCATAGGAATATTGTTTCAAAAATCAATAATTATACAAAAAAGGCTAGAGAAATAGAGAAAACTCCAAAAGTAATGGAGGTATTATCTTCTTATTTTGAAAAAGGAGCTTCGCCCAGTAGAATTATAGATTACATAAGAGATCCTTTGTCTTTTTATGAAAATATGGTGTTGAAAATAAGAAAGCCTGAAAGTGTTGAGGAAGAAGTCGCAAGCAATACTATGGGTACAGTTGTTCATGATTCTTTAGAGCTTTTGTACCTGCCCCATAAGGGAAAAAAAATACAGGTTGAAGATTTGAAAAAAATGAAGGCGAGCCTAAAAGAAGTTGTGAGCTCAAAATTTAAAGAGTACTTTAAAGATGGAGAGGTAAAAACAGGGAAGAATAAATTGATTAGCGAAGTCGCTGAGAAATTTGTAGAAAGTTTTCTGGATAAAGAATTGTATGACTTGGCTTCGGGAAAAGAAATTGTTATTATCGATTTAGAGGGGAAATATGAATGTTCGGTCACTACACCAAATGGAAATCAAGTAGTTTTGGTTGGGAAAATAGATAGGATAGATGAGGTAGATGGAGTCCGAAGAATAGTAGATTATAAAACAGGTGTTGTAAAGTCGTCAGATTTAAAACTAGGAGATTTGACTTTATCGACTTCAGATTATAAATATCACAAGATTATCCAAGTCATGATGTATGTTTTGTTGTATACTGAAGATCAACATTTCGATTTGGATCAGTTTGAACTCCAAACAGGAATTTATTCTTTTAGAAATTTTAAAGAAGGGTTTTTAGGTATGAATTTTGCTACCAATAGACAGAAAAAAGACCAGAGGGTTACCCGAGAACATCTAGGTGCTTTTAGGCAGACTTTGTTCCGCTTAATTGACGAAATTTTAGACGATAAATTTAATTTTATTGAAAAATTAGACGCCCCTTATAAAAAAGAAGCATAATGGTAGAAAAGAATGTACAAGTATTAGGAAAACACAAAAAGCCAATTTTAACAGATTTTCACTACACCAAAAACAAGGTAAAGAAGCCCGTTGTTATTTTGTGTCATGGATACAAAGGCTTTAAAGATTGGGGAGCCTTGAATTTGGTTGCTACAGAGTTTGCTAAAGAAGGTTTCTTTTTGGTCAAATTTAGTTTTTCACACAATGGAGGAACAGTTAAACAGCCTATAGATTTTCCAGATTTAGATGCTTTTGGGCGAAATACCTTTTCTATTGAGTTAGATGATTTGCAATCTGTTATTGATGAAGTGATTCAGAATTCAAAATTTTCTAATGAAATAGACGTGAATAATATTTCATTAATAGGCCACTCTCGAGGTGGTGGTATTGTTACGATAAAAACAAACGAAGAGCCTCGAATAAAAAACATTATTTCTTGGGCAGGCGTCTCAGATTTTAAGTCTAGATTTCCAAAAGGATTCAAATTGTTTTGGTGGAAATTAAGGGGGGTTGCTTATATTATAAATACAAGAACCAAACAGAAAATGCCTCACTATATATCTTTTTATAACGATTTTATCAAACATCAAGATAGATTTAATATTCAACGTGCAGTAAAGAATTTAAAAGCAAACCATTTGATGATTCATGGAACTGCAGATGAAGTAGTAAAACCACAAGAATCCAAAGATATTCACATTTGGAATTCCAAAAGTAAGTTGGTCTTAATAGAGAATATGGATCATGCTTTGGGTTCTTGTCAGCCCTATTTGGAAAAACAAATGCCAGAATATTTGCGCCAAGTGGTGGAAGAATCAATATCTTTTATACATGAACAGTCTTAGGTTTTCGTTTAGGTATATCAATGGTATCGCTATTCCAGCTATTGTGTCAGGTGTTATTGAGCCTGTTTTGTCTTTGACAGATACAGCGATCGTTGGAAATGTTTCGGTAAACGCAACGCAAGCTTTAGCTGCGGTAGGCTTAGCAGGTTCTTTTATTGCAACTCTTGGTTGGATTTTTACACAAAGTAAAGTTGCTGTTGCAGCTTTAGTAGCTGAGTATCTGGGTAAAAATCAACTCGATAAAATCATAGGCTTGCCTGCGCAAATGATTGGAATCAATATTGTGTTGGGCTGTTTGGTTTATTTTATCACATATGGTTCATCAGTATGGATTTTTAAATTTTATAATGCTGACGGATTGGTGTTAGACTACACGGTTTCATATTATAAAATTAGAGCTTTAGGTTTTCCTATGCTTTTGTTTATCGTTTCTGTTTTTTCTGTTTTTAGAGGATTGCAAAATACTTTTTGGCCTATGATTGTAAGTCTTACTGGCGCCGTATTAAATATCATATTAGATGTTGTGTTGGTGTATGGTGTAAAAGGTTTTATTCCGGCAATGCACGTAGAAGGAGCTGCATGGGCAAGTGTGTTTTCTCAGTTGGTCATGTTTGTGTTTGCTTTGGTGTTACTGTTTTTAAAAACACCTTTTCGTTTAAAAATTAGTTTTAAAACTCATCCGCAATTAAAAAGAACACTCAGTATAAGCGCCAATATGCTGGTTCGGACAATTGCTTTGAATGTCAGTTTAGTCATGGCGAATACTTACGCTACAAAATATGGTCCTAGTTATATAGCTGCCTTTACAATTGCTTTTCAAATATGGTTATTCTTTGCTTTTTTTATGGATGGCTACGCTAGTGTGTCCGCTATCATTTCAGGAAAGTTAAAAGGAGAAAAAAATTATAAAGAATTATCTCTATTGGTCAATACGATTATGAAATATACGCTAGGAGTTTCTTTGTTGTTGTTAATTGTTTTTACATTTGCATATCCTTATGTAGGGTTTGTTTTTACAAAAGATAAAGAAGTTATAAGTATTTTTACTTCTTTTTTCTGGATGGTGTTGCTTATGCAGCCTTTGAATGCGGTCACCTTTGTGTATGATGATGTTTTTAAAGGAATGGCAGAAGCAGTAACATTGAGAAATACATTATTAGTAGCAACTTTTGTTGGATTTGTGCCCACCTTGATGATCTTTGATTTTCTTGGTTTTAAAATGTTAGGTATTTGGATGGCATTTGTGGTTTGGATGTTTATACGAGCAGTCATTTTACATTTCAAACTAAAAAATATTTTGAATTTAAATCTGGAATAAATATTTGAATATATGGAGTCATACGTAAAGAATACCATTAAAGATAAAGTAGCTCAGATAGAGTTTTTTAGTTCAGCGAGTAATTCTTTGGGAAGTGAGGCATTAGAACAGTTGCGAGAGATGATTAAAACCTGCGCTTCTGATGTTAATGTTCAGGTTATTCATTTGAAAAGTGCAGGTGAAAAAGTGTTTTGTGCTGGAGCCTCTTTCGATGAATTGTTGGCCATTAAGGAACTAGACGAAGCAAAGCGTTTCTTTATGGGTTTTGCTAAAGTAATCAATGAGATTAGAAGGTGTGGTAAAATAGTGTTAACGACTGTACAGGGTAAAGCAGTAGGAGGCGGTGTGGGGATTGCAGCAGCTAGCGATTACGTTTTTGCCACAGAAAGTGCTGCTGTAAAATTGTCAGAATTAAGTATCGGGATAGGGCCTTTTGTTATAGAACCGGCAATCACCAGAAAGATAGGCTTGTCAAATATGACCAGTCTAGCGTTAAATGCAAACCAGTGGAAAAGTGCAACATGGGCACAAACCTCAGGTTTGTTTCATGAGGTTGAGGCAGATCTTGATCAATTGAATCAAAAGTCAGATGCCTTGCTAAAACAGTTGGTCAGTTATCATCCTCAAGCTTTGGCTGAAATGAAAAAAGCGATGTGGCAAAATACAGATCACTGGGATATTTTATTAGAAGAAAGAGCTGCTATAAGTGGAGAGTTAGTGTTGTCCGAAGCGACAATAGAAGCGCTAACCCAGTTTAAAAGAAAGTAACATGGAAAAAATAAGAATTACAAAGAAATTTGATTTTGAAACAGGTCATGCGTTACATGGGTACGACGGTAAATGCAGAAATGTACATGGGCATAGTTATAAGTTGTATGTGACGGTTATTGGCACACCTATTCAAGATATAAATCATGTTAAAAACGGGATGGTTATAGATTTTTCGGATTTAAAAACCATTGTTAAATCTGAAATAGAAGATGTTTTTGATCATGCTACTGTATTCAATAAAAACACTCCACACGTGGAATTAGCAAAAGAATTACAGGACAGAGGGCATCATGTTATTTTAGTTGACTATCAACCCACTAGCGAGATGATGATTTTAGATTTTGCTAAAAAGATTAAAGATAGACTTCCTCGTCATATTAAATTGCACTCTTTAAAACTACAAGAAACAAGTAGCTCTTTTGCTGAATGGTATGCAAGTGATCAATAAAATTCGCGTTTTGGGAGGGTTCTAGACAGAAAGATTTACGTGTTGGTAACACTGGTGTCAAACCATTTGTGAATCAAAAACTTTACAAGCTTAACACATATAATGGCCTCTGTAACCCCTAAGGCATAGCCGCAGAGGATATCAAGGGGGTAATGTTTTCCCATATAAATTCTGCTGTAAGCAAACAACAATGGATAGCTGAAGAAAATAACTGTCCATGGAGATTTTTTTCTAAAAAGAAAATATATAAATGTAGTTACTGCCATAGAAGTGGTTGCGTGTCCTGAAACAAAACTAAAGCTCCTAGAAGGTTTTAAAATTCTTATTTGTTCCATAACTCCTATTTGCCAACATGGTCTTGGTCTTTCAAATGAGTATTTAATCAGGTTTACTAAAATATCAGATAACCCAGCCATCAGAGAGATAAATAAGAAAAGAAAGATCCCTTTTTTCCAGCCCAACTGCTTTACTAACAAAAATAGCCAGAAAATAAAAAGTGGGAGCCAGTTTGTTGCCTTTGTGATTGCAAGCCAAAAAGCATCGTAACGGCGGTCTCCAAAATTGTTAAGGTACACTAAAAGTTGTTGATCAGCATGGATGAAAACATCTAATAGATTCATTATTTCATCCTTTTAATAGGTCCTGTAACTTCATCGATGCTAGACTTTACGTCTTTAACAGTTTCTTTAATGTCTTTGGTAACGTCAAGATCTAACCCATTATTAACTGCAGAGTTGTTAATTTCTTTTTTGATGTCATTGGTAGCATTTTTAACTTGGTTGATCCCTTTAGCAAGTCCCCTTGCGATTTCAGGAATTTTATCAGCTCCAAAAAGCATAACCACTAACAGAAGAACGATAAAAATTTCAGGACCCCCGATGAATAAAAACATAGTGTTAAAATTTAGTTTAGCAAAGATAACAGGAATAAATGACTTTTCAATAATTTGAAGTTCCACAAAAAAAGACCCCTAACTAAAGAGATCTTTTTTGAGTTATGCTCCAAGTAAATAGTGACTTAACTTTGGATGATTTGGTTTTGTTTCATCAGAAGGTGAATGTCTTCATTTACAATTTCTTTTTTAGTATCAGCAAATGCTAAGAATTTTGGATAAATAGAATCGAGTTCTAATTTTGTAAGTTCATAACCTATGTTTTTTGCTCTGTAAGCCAAGGCAGCTCTTCCACTACGTGCAGTTAAAATGATAGCAGACTCGGTAACCCCAACATCTTCTGGATCCATGATTTCATAGGTTTCTCGATTTTTAATAACTCCGTCTTGATGAATTCCTGAAGAATGAGCAAAAGCATTTGAACCGACAACAGCCTTGTTCGCTTGTACAAACATACCCATGTGCTCTTGAACCATTTGAGAAGTACTGTATAGCAGTTTTGTGTTGACACCGGTATCAAGGTTTAGATTAGGATGTTGTTTCATAATCATAACCACTTCTTCCAAAGAGGTGTTTCCTGCTCTTTCTCCAATACCGTTTATGGTACATTCTATTTGTCTAGCACCATTGATCGCACCTTCTATTGAGTTTGCAGTCGCTAGTCCTAAGTCATTGTGACAATGACAAGACAATACCGCTTTTTCTATCCCTTTTACGTTTTCTTTTAAGTACTTAATTTTAGCTCCATATTCATGAGGTAAGCAGTATCCTGTTGTGTCTGGAATATTTAGAACTGTTGCACCAGCTTTGATGACCGCTTCGCAAACTCTTGCTAGATATTCGTTATCTGTTCGTCCTGCATCTTCAGCATAGAATTCAACATCTTGCACAAAACCTTTGGCGTATTTAACTGCAGCAACAGCTCGTTCAATAATGGCTTCACGGTTAGAATTAAATTTGAATTTGATATGAGAATCAGAAGTTCCAATTCCAGTATGTATTCTTGGTTTTACAGCGTGCTTTAGGGCTTCCGAGGCTACCTTAATGTCGTTTTCAACGGCACGAGTCAATCCACAAACGGTTGCTCTTTTAACCAGCCTAGCGATGGCATCTACCGATTTAAAATCACCAGGACTAGAAACAGGAAAACCGGCTTCGATGATGTCTACTCCTAATAAATCTAAACGCTCAGCGATGATTAATTTCTGCTCTGTGTTTAGTTTACATCCCGGAACTTGTTCTCCATCTCTAAGAGTTGTATCAAATATCTGTACGTGATCCTCAGCCATTGTTTTGTAGTCTTTTTTGCGTGTGTGTAAACAAAAATAACGTTCTGGTCAAGTGGGCAAAACTCTTGTTAAATAATCTTTCCCTAGGCCAAACGGTATATAAAACCCATTATCCCAGTAAAATCAAGTGTTTGTGTTGTTTTTTTTTACGACATCCAGCGTTGTAAATATGAATATTTTTTGTAGTATTGAATTAAATTAGATTTACATAAATATGAGAAAAGAAAAGAAAAAAGATCCCTTGTTTTTTCTGATAAAATCATTGAGCAAATCGGAAAAAAGACAATTTAAATTGTATGCGGGGAGGTTGGAAGGGAATACCCAGTCTAATTTTATGGCTTTGTTCGTTCTCATGGATAAGATTTCAACATATGACGAAAAGCTAATTCTTGCAAAGACAAGCATTAAAAAGCAACAGATGTCGAACACAAAAGCTCATTTATATAGGCAAATTTTAATTAGTTTGCGTTTGAGTCCTGTACATCAAAATAGCATTACTCACATCAGAGAGCAAATAGATTTTGCCACGATATTGTACACTAAAGGTTTATATAAGCAAAGTTTACGCTTGTTAGATAAAACCAAATTGCTTGCCGTTAGCAAAGAACAATTCAATTTGGCCTACGAAATTATAGAACTTGAAAAAGTAATTGAATCTCAGTATATTACCCGTAGTATGAGTGATCGAGCAGATACTTTAGCAATAGAAGCCAAAAATATCAACCAAAAAAATGTAATCACTTCAAAATTATCAAATCTCTCTTTACAACTGTACAGTTGGTTTCTAAAACATGGTTATGCTCGAAATGATACTGATACCCATATCGTTGAACAGTATTACAAAGACAGAATTCCAAAGTATAATTTTTCTGAGCTTGGTTTTACTAGTAAAATGTATTTGTACCAGGCTAACTTGTGGCAAGGTTTTATTACTCAGGATTTTTTATCCTGCTATCGTAATTCTCAAAAATTAGTTCAGTTGTTTCATGATTTGCCGGACATGAAAAAGTTACATCCTGTTTTTTACTTGAAGGCAGTGAATTATTTGTTAGAATCCCTGTTTTATCTTCAAAAGAATGACAAGTTTCAAGAAATCTTAAGAGATTTAGCTATAGAAATAAAAGAAGAGAAAGTATTTTCCTCTGAAAACACTCAAAATCTTTGCTTTTTGTATTTGTATCAACATAAAATCAATTCATTTTATTTGACTGGAGATTTCAGCAAAGGAACTGACTTTGTGAAAAATGTATTGGTAGAATTGGATAAAACAGATAAAAAAATAGATGCACACCATGTCATGTTATTTTATTACAAAATTGCTTGTATGTATTTTGGTGCAGGCGATTATGAACAGTGTATTTTTTATTTGAATAAAATCATTAGGAATAAGAATCTGAAAATGCGTGAAGACTTACTCTGCTATACAAGAGTTTTAAATTTGGTAGCACACTATGAGTCGGGAGAGGATGAACATATTGAAGAGTTGATTAAGTCTACTTATAAGTTCTTGTTGAAGATGGATAACCTATACGAGGTACAGAAAAAAATGATTAAATTCTTGAGAAACTTAAGCAACTTGTATCCACACGAATTAAGGAAATCTTTCAAAGATCTTTATGAGGGATTAAAAGTATATGAAAACCATCCCTATGAAAAACGTTCTTTCTTGTACCTGGATATTTTGTCATGGTTGGAGTCAAATGTCAAAGGAGTTCCTGTGGAAGATATAGTAAAACAAAAAATATTAAAATCAAAGCATTGAAGTATTTAGGCGATCATTATTATTTAATTCAACTCCAGTATTTAGGCTTTCGGTTTCATGGTTGGCAAAAACAACCAGGAGTCAAAACCATTCAACAATATCTAGAAAAAACTTTGCGTTTTGTTTTGAAGCATCAAAAATTCAAGACAATAGGAGGAAGTAGAACTGATGCTATGGTTTCTGCAAACGATGCGTATTGTCATTTGATTACCAAGCAATCATATGATACGAGTTGGTTGCTAAAGGAGTTAAATAAAAATCTACCAAGAGATATGAATGTGCTAAAGGTGAAAAAAGTTGAGGCTACCTTTGATATGATAGGAGCGGTAAAAGCCAAAGAATACCATTATTTGTTTTCTCACGGTGAAAGAAACCACCCTTTTTGTGCTCCAATGATTACAGGAAAGATTACAGAATTGGATATTGACCTTATGCAGCAAGGAGCTAAATTATTTGAAGGCAAGCATAATTTTAAAAAATACACCAAGCGTTCTAGTGAGCATACACTTTTTCAGAGAGAAGTTTTTTCTTCTGAAATCATAAAAAATGAACGATACCAGGCAAATTTCTTCCCAAAAGAAAGTTACATATACAAGGTTGTGGGGCCAGGGTTTATGAGGTATCAAATAAGAATCATGATGGGTACTCTTTTTTCATTGGGGAGTGGAGAAATAGATTTAGATTTCTTGAAAAAGACGTTAACCCATTTTGATGACGATGTTGTCTTGAACGAAATTGCACCTGCAAGTGGACTTATTTTACATCACAATACGTTGTGATTTGATTTACGTTTGATTTGAATTTGAAGAATACATATTTTAAACGATGATGTTTGTGCTTAAAATAAAAGTATTATATTTGCCGACCGATTCTCATCGTGGGAATCTGCATAATAATCATTTACATAAATATTAGCATGTCAATATCAAAAGAAGCAAAAGCAGAGATTTTTGCAAAACACGGAAAGTCAGCAACTGACACAGGTTCAACAGAAGGTCAAATAGCGTTATTCACCAAAAGAATTGCAGATTTGACAGAACACCTAAAAGAAAACAGAAAAGACTACAATACACAACGTTCTCTAGTGAAGTTAGTGGGTAAGCGTAGATCTTTGTTAGATTACTTAACCAAAGTAGATGTCTTAAGATATCGTGCCATTGTTGCAGAGTTAGGGTTAAGAAAATAATTTAAGACAAAAAAAAGAGGCGATGAGGCCTCTTTTTTTTATTTTAGTCATCTCGCTAGAATTTATTAGCGATAAAAATAAGAAATCAAAACATAGATTTTGATTCCATTGTAGACAAGACCCTATGACAACACAATATTTTGTTATACAATAACCGTTGGATTTTCTTATTTCATCCAACACTTAAAACATTTTAGTTATGGTACCTAAGGTATTTAAAGAAGTTATCGAATTAGGAGACGGAAGAACCGTATCTATCGAAACTGGAAAATTAGCAAAGCAAGCTCACGGTAGCGTTGTTGTGCAGATGGGAAAAGCAATGTTGTTATGTACAGTAGTATCTAACTACAAGCAGTCTGATGTAGATTTTTTACCATTAACAGTAGATTATCGAGAAAAGTTTGCAGCTGCAGGGAAATACCCGGGAGGTTTCTTTAAAAGAGAAGCTCGACCTTCTGATGCAGAAGTGTTGACTATGCGCTTGATTGATCGTGTGTTACGTCCATTGTTTCCAAAAGATTATCACGCAGAAACTCAGGTTATGATTCAGTTGATGTCACATGACCCAGAAGTAATGCCAGATGCATTGGCTGGATTAGGAGCATCAGCAGCTATTCAATTGTCTGATATTCCTTTTGAAACTCCAATTTCTGAAGCGCGTGTAGCTAGAGTCAATGGAGCGTTTGTGATCAATCCAAGTCGTGAACAATTAGCAGAAGCTGATTTAGACATGATGATTGGAGCATCTGCAGATTCAGTAATGATGGTAGAAGGAGAAATGGATGAAATTTCTGAAGAAGAAATGGCAGACGCAATTAAATTTGCACACGAAGCGATCAAGCTACAATGTGCTGCTCAAGTTCGTTTGGCAGAGGCTTTTGGAAAAAAAGCTACCCGTGATTATGATCAAGCTGAAGAAAATGAGACATTGGCGACAAGAATCAACACTTTGGCATATGACAAATGCTATGCGATAGCTGCACAAGGGACTTCCAAAGCAGAAAGAACTGAAGCATTTGCAAACGTAAAAGAAGAAGTAAAAGCTGATTTTACAGAAGAAGAGCTAGAGGCTTACGGTGATTTGGTTGGAAAGTATTTTAATAAATCTCAAAAAGAAGCAGTACGTGAATTAACATTGGCTACAGGAAATCGATTAGATGGACGTAAAACAGATGAAATTAGACCTATTTGGGGAGAAGTTGATTATTTGCCTTCTACTCACGGTTCTTCTATTTTTACACGCGGGGAAACTCAAGCGTTGGCAACAGTAACCTTAGGTACTTCAAGAGATGCTAATATAATTGATTCACCAACCAACGAAGGAGAAGAGAGATTTTATTTACACTATAATTTCCCTCCATTTTGTACTGGAGAGGCTAGACCACTAAGAGGAACTTCTCGTAGAGAAGTAGGTCATGGAAATTTAGCGCAACGCGCATTGAAAGGAATGGTTCCTGCAGATTGTCCTTACACTGTAAGGGTTGTTTCTGAGGTGTTAGAGTCTAACGGTTCTTCATCTATGGCAACAGTTTGTGCTGGTACTATGGCTATGATGGATGCTGGTATTCAAATGACAAAACCAGTTTCTGGTATTGCTATGGGATTGATTTCTGATGGTGATCGTTACGCGGTATTGTCAGATATTTTAGGTGATGAAGATCACTTAGGAGATATGGACTTCAAAGTGACAGGGACAGCTGACGGAATTACTGCATGTCAAATGGATATCAAAGTAAAAGGATTGTCTTACGAGATTTTGGTCAATGCATTGAAGCAAGCTCGTGAGGGGCGTTTACATATCTTAGGAAAAATCACGGAAGTGATACAAGCGCCTAATGAAGACGTGAAATCTCATTCTCCAAAAATGATTACAAGAGTAATTCCGAACGATTATATTGGAGCATTGATTGGGCCAGGAGGTAAAAACATCCAAGAGCTACAAAAAACCACAGGGTGTACAATTGTTATCAACGAAGACCCAGTAACTACAGAAGGTATAGTTGAGATTTTAGGAACCAACCAAGACGGTATTGATGCTGTTTTAGCGAATATAGAATCTATGTTGTTCAAGCCTGAGGTAGGAAAAGCTTACAAGGTTAAGGTGATTAAGATGCTTGACTTTGGGGCTGTGGTTGAATACTTAGAAGCACCAGGTAATGAAGTTTTGTTACACGTTAGTGAATTGGCATGGGAACGTACCGAGAATGTTACTGATGTAGTAAATATGGGAGATGAGTTTGAAGTTAAATACTTTGGAAGAGACCCTAAAACTCGTAAGGAGAAGGTTTCTAGAAAAGCCCTATTAGACAAACCAGAAGGTTATGTTGCAAGACCACCAAGAGACAATAATAGAGGTAGAGATAATCATCGCGGAAGAGATAACCGCAGAGAGGATAGAAGGCCTAGAGAAGATAAAAAAGCGGACTAGTTTTTTGATTTCTTGTAAAACAAAAACCCCTTTCAATTAATTGAAAGGGGTTTTTGTTTGGTTGATGCAAAGACCTAATGAGAATCAGTAAAAGAAAAACAGTAAATAGCTTAAAATGAGTTGCTTATAATGTGTCAAAAAAATAAAATAAAATAATCTAGTATTTTTTGTAACAAAAAACCTTTTTCGCTCGTATTACCTAAAATACAATATAGTTTAACATCAAAATTCAATGAGACAACTTAAAATTACCAAGCAGGTTACCAATCGTGAGACGGCTTCTTTAGATAAATACTTACAAGAAATTGGGAAAGTAGATCTAATTACTGCTGACATGGAAGTGGAATTAGCACAAAGAATCAAAGCTGGAGACCAAGCGGCTTTAGAGCGTTTGACAAAAGCTAACTTACGTTTCGTAGTATCGGTAGCAAAACAATATCAAAACCAAGGATTGACGCTACCTGATTTGATAAATGAAGGGAATTTAGGTTTGATCAAAGCAGCAAAACGTTTTGATGAAACTCGTGGATTTAAATTTATATCCTATGCTGTATGGTGGATTCGTCAATCTATTTTACAAGCATTGGCAGAGCAGTCGCGTATTGTTCGTTTGCCTTTAAACAAAATTGGATCGATCAACAAGATTAATAAGATGTACGCTTTCTTAGAACAAGAAAATGAACGTCCTCCTTCGGCAGAAGAAATAGCCAAAAAATTAGATATGACGGTCAATGATGTTAAAGAGTCTATGAAAAACTCTGGTCGTCACGTTTCCATGGATGCTCCGCTAATAGAAGGTGAAGATTCCAACTTATATGATGTTTTGAATTCTGGGGAGTCACCGAATCCAGACAGAACATTGCTGCATGAATCTTTGAAAGTGGAAATAGAAAGAGCATTAGAAACTTTGACTCCTAGAGAAGCAGATGTTGTACGTTTGTATTTTGGTTTGGGTGAACACCAACCTATGACTTTAGAAGAAATTGGAGAAACTTTCGATTTGACTCGCGAGCGAGTTCGTCAGATTAAAGAGAAAGCGATCCGAAGGTTGAAACATACATCAAGAAGTAAAATATTAATGACCTACTTAGGTTAATCAATACGATTAAATAAATACAAGTATGAGCAAGTTAGTAGCTCCATCGGTATTAGCAGCCGATTTTGCAAACATCCAACGCGATGTAGAAATGATTAACAACAGTGAAGCTGATTGGTTTCACATAGATATTATGGACGGTGTTTTTGTTCCAAATATTTCATTTGGAATGCCAGTGATGAAAGCGATTAAAAAGCATGCCACTAAGCCTTTAGATGTCCATTTAATGATTGTCAATCCAGATCAATACATAAAAACATTCAAGGAAATAGGTGCTGATATTTTGACTGTGCACTACGAAGCTTGTACGCATTTGCATAGAACGATACAGGCGATTAAAGCTGAGGGAATGCAAGCTGGAGTAGCTTTAAATCCTCATACTCCTGTAGCTGTTTTAGAAGATATTGTTCAAGAGCTAGATTTGGTTTGTATTATGAGTGTAAATCCTGGTTTTGGAGGCCAATCATTTATAGAAAATACTTACACTAAAGTACAACAATTAAAAAATCTAATTACTTTTAAAGGTTGTGAAACTAAAATCGAAATAGATGGTGGAGTAACCAATCAAAATGCAAACAACTTAGTTGAAGTTGGTGCAGACGTATTGGTAGCAGGGAGCTATGTTTTTGGCGCAGAAGATCCAATAGCTACCGTAAAAGAATTGAAGACAATGATTAATTAATCAAATAAATTTAAACAAATGAAATTTTTTATTGATACAGCAGATTTAGCCCAAATAAAAGAGGCTCAAGAGCTAGGGGTTTTAGATGGGGTAACAACCAATCCTTCCTTAATGGCAAAAGTAGGAGTTAAAGGACAGGAAAACGTTATCAACCATTACAAAGCTATTTGCGAAATTGTAGAAGGAGATGTAAGTGCTGAGGTAATTTCTACTGACTTTGAAGGAATGGTAAAAGAAGGAGAAGCATTGGCTGCTTTAAACCCTCAAATTGTGGTAAAATTACCTATGATAAAAGATGGGATAAAAGCTTGTAAATACTTTAGCTCTAAAGGAATTAAAACCAATGTAACATTAGTTTTTTCTGTGGGTCAAGCTATTTTGGCTGCTAAAGCAGGGGCAACTTACGTATCTCCTTTTATTGGCCGTTTAGATGATATTTCTACAGATGGATTACATTTGATAAATGAAATCAGAGAGGTTTATGATAATTATATGTTTGAAACAGAAATATTAGCAGCCTCGGTGAGGCACACCATGCATATTGTGGATTGTGCAAAAATAGGAGCAGATGTTATGACTGGACCCTTGAGTGCGATTGAAGGTTTATTGAAACATCCTTTAACAGCTAGTGGATTGGCTACTTTTTTAGAGGATGCCAAAAAATTTCAATAGTCAAGATTTAAACGATTCAGAATAAAAAAATCCCGAATGGACTTGGTCATTCGGGATTTTTTATGTTTTCAATTGAGTTCTACTGTTTAGGAAAATAGTTGATTTTGGTTTCTACAGTGGCAAATTGGCGAAACATTTCCATCACACCACAATAGGTGTCAATAGATAGAGACACTGCTTTTTCAATTTTAGTTTGATTTAAATGATTTCCATAAAAATTAAAATTCACCAAAACTTTGTGATAAAATTTAGGATGTTCGTCTGTTAATTCAGCTTCTACATCAATGTCAAAAGTATCAACGTCAATACGCATTTTTTTTATCAAGGAGCCAATATCTATTCCCGAGCAACCCGCTAAAGCTGAAAGCATTAATGCTTTTGGGCGCAGCCCTTTTCCTTGTCCTCCTACTTCTTCTGAACCATCAATTGAGACCATTCCTCCAGGTCCTTCAGATTCAAAATGTACTCCTTCTTTCCAATATAAAGATATTTTTTGTGTTGCCATATTTCTGTGTTTTTATCTTGTCAAAAATAAGTAAAGTAATTGACGTATTGAAAAATAGAGTAGTTGAAAGATGTTTGTCAGTTATTCGCCTAAAATAATTACGAATGCTCAATGCGTTAATTGCTAATTGTAACTCGTATATTTACACTATGAATCAACCTTTAGCGGAACGTATTCGTCCTAAAACTTTAGAGGATTATATTAGCCAACAACATTTAGTTGGAAAAACAGGCGTGCTAACCCATCATATTAGCAAGGGTATTATTCCTTCTTTGATTCTATGGGGACCACCGGGTATTGGAAAAACAACGTTGGCTAATATTATTGCTGAAACATCAGGTCGACCTTTTTTTACTTTGAGTGCAATCAACGCTGGAGTAAAAGATGTTAGAGAAATCATCAACAAAGCAAAGCAAAGCGGAGGATTGTTTACAACCAAAAACCCTATTTTGTTTATTGATGAGATTCACCGTTTTAGTAAATCTCAGCAAGACTCATTGCTAGCAGCTGTAGAAAAAGGATGGGTCACATTAATTGGTGCGACAACTGAAAATCCAAGTTTTGAAGTCATACCTGCTTTATTGTCTCGTTGTCAAGTTTATATTTTGAATCCTTTTGAGAAGAGCGATATGCAGTCTTTGTTGCAAAGAGCTATTGAAAAAGATGCGTTCATTGCAGAAAAGAAAATAGTCTTAAAAGAAATAGATGCTTTGTTACAAGTATCAAGTGGCGATGCAAGAAAGTTATTAAATATTTTTGAATTGATTGTTGCTTCTGAGGAGGAGGGAGTCATTATTACGAATGATTTGGTTTTAGAAAAAGTTCAAAGAAATGTAGTCAGATATGACAAAACAGGAGAACAGCACTATGATATCATTTCGGCTTTTATAAAATCAATTAGAGGTTCAGACCCCAATGCTGCAGTGTATTGGTTGGCGAGAATGGTTGAAGGTGGAGAGGATGTGAAATTTATTGCTAGAAGAATGTTAATTTCGGCCTCTGAAGATATCGGTAATGCAAATCCAACGGCTCTAATTATGGCTACAAGTACGTTTCAAGCAGTCGCAACTATAGGGTATCCAGAGGCAAGAATTTTATTGAGTCAATGTGCTATTTACTTAGCAAATTCAGCCAAAAGTAACGCAAGTTATGAGGCCATAAACAAGGCGGTTCAACTCGTAAAGCAAACAGGAGATTTGTCCGTTCCGCTCCATCTAAGAAATGCCCCTACCAAATTGATGAAAGATTTGAATTATGGTAAAGAATATAAATACTCTCATGCTTATGAAGGTAATTTTGTTGCACAAGAATTTATGCCAGATGAACTCAGAGAAGTGTCCTTGTATCGTCCGGGAGTAAATGCTCGTGAAAACGAGTTTAGAAAAGTAATGAGAGATAGGTGGGGAAATAAATATGATAAAGAGTAATGACAACTACAAAACAAAAACTAGACGCTTTCTTATTCAGAAAATTAGTCAATTTTCTTTATCCTAAATATATTAGACCTAGATATGGATATTCTACCTATTATAGAATTTTAAAAAAATATGCCTTTTATCAGAAAATATTAAAGATAAATAATAGCGTAAAATGGCCAGTCGATAAGACTTCCGTCGTTGTTTGTCCTGAAAATATTACAAAGGGTTATATGTGTGATCCGGGTGACAATATTGGGAATTATATACAGGCTTCAAATGGTATTGTATTTGGTAATAATGTAGAATTAGGTCCTGGAGTAAAAATAATTTCATCAAATCATAATTTTGAGGACTTCTCAAAAATCATAAAATCTAAACCAATTGTTATAGGTGATAATGTATGGATAGGTGCCAACTCAGTAGTATTGCCTGGAATTAAAATTGGAAACAATGTAATTGTTGGAGCAGGTTCTGTTGTGGTGAAAGATTTACCCTCAAATTCCGTTGCTGTAGGGAATCCTTGCAAAGTGATTTCAGAAAAAAAAGAGCATGTAAAGACTTCAGATATTGAATTTAATCAAAAAGTAAAATGAAATTTTTGAAAGCACATTTGTCAAGTAGTTTTTTAGATTTGACAAAAGGACATCTAGTATCTCAGTTTATAGGTGCGTTAGGCTCTGTCTATGTCGCTAAAATTTATGGAGCAAATCTATTAGGAGTTTTTTCTGTGTATTATACGGTGACCATGATTTTTTCTAGTTTTAATACTGGTAGACTTGAAAGCATGTTGTTTTTAGAGCAGCAAACCACGAAAAGACGAAATAATTTAACGGGGCTTTTGTGGATCATTCTTATGAGTAGTATATTGCTTTTCTCTCTTTCGTTTTTGGTTTCGAATCAAATCATTCATAAATATTTTGTATCTAGAACTGTTTTGTATTTTGCCATATTAACTGCGATGCTAAAATCTATGAGTACTCTTTTTCAGAGTATGAATTTATTTTCAGAAAATTTTAAGAAGTTAAAAAAAGCTAAAATCTTGTTTACGATTGTTCGATATTTTTTGCAGTTCCTGTTTTTCTATCTCTCGATACAAACGCTAGGGCTTGTCTTAGGTTACCTTATCGCTTCGGTTATAATTTTATTGTATTATTTTAATGGTGGAGAAATCATCATTAAAAAATTAAACATAGCCATGTTTAAAAGATCGATTAAAGATCATATGGAAATTTTAAAATATGCAATATCAGGAGATGCAATCAATACCATTGCCGTAAATGTTTTTCCAGTCTTGTTGCTTGCTACATACGGTGAAGAACTAACAGGTAATTATTTTATGGCTTTTCTAATATTATCAATTCCTTTGGCTTTTTTACAATCGGTAATATCTCCTGTTTTCTTCCAAAAATCTGTAGTGTTGTTTCAAGAAGAGTCTCATGATCAACTTTTGAAATATACACAATCTATAGTCAAAAGAATTTTTTTAATGATCTCAATTCCTTTGTTATTACTCATTCTTTTTGGAGAAGATATCATAGTTTTAATTTTTAAGGAAGATTGGAGATCTACAGGAAAGTTTGTTCAGATATTTGCGTTGATGTATGGTTTTAGAGTTTTGTACAGTCCCATTTCTTCTTTAGAGGAAACCTTAAAGAAAAATAAAATAAGTTTAATGGTCAATATTTATTTTATGTTGGTCTTATTTGTTAGTCTTTATGTAGGAAAAAATGACTTTACTATTTTTCAAATATCTACGTGCATATCTATCTTTATGTCTTTAGGTTACTGTTTTTTATTGGTGTACTTCTTTGGGTTGTTAAAAGCTAAAATAGTTGTCTAGTATATTCATAATAGATTTCAGACACACTACCAAAGCTTTTAAAAAAGGAGGCAATTCCAGGATGCATAGAGCCTTCAAAATCTAATGTATATCCCGAGTTAGAATAGGATGCGATCATGTGATTTAATATGGCTGTATTTCCTTCTACTTTATTTCCTTTGTTATTGTTGGCTGAAAAGACATAGTAAATTCTTTTTTCATCTTTAAAAAAAACAGATCCAGAAACAAGATGATTGCTCTCGTCCAGAACACCAAAAGTTATCGGCTGTAATTTTTTCTTTTGGGTTAGTTTTTGAAGTTTAGCATAATCTTGAAAGTTGATTTTTACTTCATTAGCATAGTTTTCTTTAAAAAGATCAATAACATCAACAATATTGATGTTTTCTTGAATGCTATATCCAGATTTGATAAATTTTTTTATTCCATCTTTTCTGTTTTTTTTATACCCTTGTTGAATGTTTTGATAACTTTTGTTCAGCTTTAACACAAAATTTGTTCTAGGGGTAAACTGTTCATGTGAGCACTTATTGTTAAACTGGAGTGTAGTTTTTAGAAATTTTTTAGGGATTGCTTTCAAAAATATTTCAATAAGATTTGCATCAAAGCTATCAATAGAAAATACGCCTAGTTGTTGCGTCCAACATGGAGGATAAATATATTTAATCAAATATTTACTTCTCCAGGGAATTGGCATTACTGCTTGGTAATCTTTAAAGACAATTGCATCCCAGTGGTCTACAACAATATCTAAGTAGTCGCTCAAAGCATAGATCCTAGGGTTTAACGAGTTTTGGATGCAGGAGTCGTATTTTTTAATGTCTAAATCTTTTCTTTGGATGTATTGTATCATTAACTTTTAGCGCATTTTAAAACGTCTTCATAAAAATCTCCCCAGTATTTCCATTCTTCGAAATTGGATAGTGAGTCATTGTGGAAGACAGAGATTAGGGTTCCGTTTACTTGTTTCACAAGATTCACCAGATGATTTATTTTCATTAAAGCCTGCTTTGGGCTTAGTTGCATTTCAAAACGTAAAGAAGTATCGTTGAAAGCATATGGGTATATCTTTAGAGGCGCTTGAAATTCAAAGTTAAGGTCATAAAAATAAAAAGGAGTACACGTGCTAGCTTTAAAACCTAGATGTTTTGGATACCCCATGGTGTAATCTTCTTGAATATCTAAATCGATGAGTTTATGATAAGTGTCGGGTAATTTGTTTCTTCCGTAATGTTGCCTTGATAGTTTTGTAGGTGTGTTGATGATCTTTTCAAGCCGACTGGTCTCTTTAATTAAGCGTTCTTCATCATCCATTGTGAAATAGGAGTACAACAATCCTACCCTTGCATAATCTGATATAGATTTAATTAATTGATGGTATATTCTTCTGGTGTGTGTGATGTTATTGTCATAGGTGGTATAATTGCTTAAAAGAAAAAAGAAAAGTGTTTTGACGCTATACTTATCTTGTAACTCTATAATCTTTGCAAAAGTATCATACGGATCCTTTTTGAGGGAAAGTAAAGTGGTCAATCTTGACCACACTGAATATAATTTGAAAGTGAACAAATCATAAATACTACTAACGATTGTTCTAATAATACCCTTTCCTTTAAACAGAAATGTTTGATTTACACTAAAAGTAGAAATATACTCATAAGTGTTTGGTTTATGTTTGTATTCGGGATACTTTTCTTTAAGCGATTTTAGAAGTTTGTAGGACCAAATATCAATGACAGGTTTGTCTAGAAAATTATGTTTAAACGCCAAACTTTCTTCTGCAGGAAAACAATCATTCTCATCTAGCATACAGGGTAAGTATTCTTCGTATCTGCTCAATAGATAAAAGCTTGCAGAAAAAATATCAAAAGGCAAATTTGATTTTTTACCAGTTCCAAAGAAACAAGGACTACTATCCCATTGAGAAATATTTATTTCTACATCATTTATTTCTTGTTCAAATAGTAAGCCGTGGCTTTGAATAAAGAATTCATTTCCAAGAGGAGATTTTCCATAACTCATTTTTAGATCATCATGAGCGACAAATTCCTCAACTATTGAAGTAAATTTTATAGGGATATTTAAGATGCGAATAAAAATATGCTTGAAAATATAACTTACTCTAGGAGTTGTTTTTTGTGTATATATCAATAATTCGTTAGCCATATAGATTACAGGATTTCTTCATCTGCAAAGCTAAAATAAGCTTTTTGAGTGATTATTAAATGATCTAGGACTTTTATATCTAGCATGCTGGCAGCATTTTTAATTTTATCAGTCAGTTGTTTATCTGCTAAACTAGGCTTTAGTTTTTCTGAAGGATGGTTGTGACCTAAAATCATTGTAGTCGACAAGAGTGCTAAGCTCTTTTTGAATATAATTTTTAGATCAACAAGTGTTCCTGTGACACCTCCTTTACTTATCATTTGTTTTTCAAGGACTTTGTTACTGTTGTTTAGGTGTAAAACCCAAAATTCTTCGTGTTTAAGATCTCCAATAATGGGTAGAAAAATTTCGTATGCATCTTTGCTACATGTAATTTTAGGTATTGATAAGGCTTTTTCTAAACGTCTTCTTTTACCAATCTCTAAGGCGGTAGCAATACTGATAGCTTTCGCTTCTCCAATACCTTTAAAACTTTGTAATTCCTCAAGACTTGCTTTAGCCAATTGGTTTAAATTGTTGTGAAAGTAATTTAAGATGTTTTTAGAAAGTGCCACTGCACTTTCATTTCTATTTCCAGAACCAATCAGAATAGCGATAAGTTCTGCGTTGGATAAGGTTTGGACTCCTTTTTCGATCAGTTTTTCTCGCGGTCTGTCTTTTTTGTCCCATTCCTTAATTTTGAGTGATTTAATACAGTTTTTCATAGCTTTTATTTTTATTCACAGATGCAAACTAAATATAATATATTTGTAGCAAACTAAACTCAACTATGAAAATCATTATCGCGGGTGCTGGAGAAATTGGTTATCATTTGGCAAAACTACTGTCAATGGAATCTCAAGATATTTATGTGATTGATCAAAATTCAGAGAGATTAAATCATTTGAACGCTCATCATGATGTGTTTACTAAAAAGGGAGATGCTGCTTCTATAGCTGTTCTAAAGGAAGTAGGGATAAGTGATGCAGATTTATTAGTTGCGGTTACCGAATCTCAGAACACCAATTTGACTATTGCAGGAATTGGTAAAACCCTCGGCGTAAAAAAAACCATTGCAAGAATATCGAATACGGAATATATAAAAACCAAAGAGATCAATTTCTCAGATGTAGGGATAGATTATATGATTTCTCCAGAAGAATTAGCGGCTAATGAAATAGAGGTACTGATTAAAGAAACCGCTTTTAATGATAAGTTTGAATTTGAAGAAGGAGAATTGAGTGTTTTAGGGGCTAAACTTTCTTCAGAATCTTTGATTGTTGGCTCTTCAGTAAGAGAAATAAATTTAAAGTACAAATTTGATTTTGTCGTGATTGCTGTAAAACGAGAGAATTCTTCTGACATTATTATTCCAAAAGGAGATACTGTTTTTGAATCCAATGATCAAGTTTATTTTTCTGTGCCAAGAGAGAGTCTTGATAAAATTCACGAATTGGTTGATACCAAAAAAATTGGAATCAAAGATGTAATGATTGTAGGAGGTGGTAGAGTAGGAAGTAAAATGGCACGAAGACTTTGCCACAAGAATCTGAGGGTTAAAATTATAGAACAAGATAGAGAAAAGTGTTTTGAATTGTCTGACGAATTAAATAATACTTTAGTAATTCATGGTGATGGAAGAGATATTGAACTTTTAGAGGAAGAATCTTTAAATAACACTGATGCTTTTATTGCGGCTACAGGAAATTCTGAAACCAATATCATGACGAGCCTAGTAGCCAAATCCAAGGGAGTTAAAAAAACAATTGCATTGGTAGATAACATGAATTATATGGATATTTCTCAAACGATTGGTGTGGATACACTGATCAACAAGAAAATATTAGCTGCAAGCGCTATCTTTAGACATGTTCGCAAAGGGCGTGTGTTGGCTTTGGCAAATTTACACAATGTAGATGCTGAGGTTTTAGAGTTTTTTGTGAGAAGAAATACTAAGATTACACAGCACAAAATTAAAGATTTAAACTTGCCGGAAAACACGGTTCTTGGAGGTGTTGTTAGGGGAGGTAAGGCATTGATGACTTTTGGATCGTTTATGATCAAACCAGGAGATAGAGCTTTGGTTTTTTGTTTACCTGATGCGATACCACATGTTGAAAAGTTGTTCAATAATTAAAAACGATGAGAGGATTAAATTATAAAATAATTTTAAGTTTTCTGGGATTGACTTCCATGATGAACGGTTTTTTCATGTTGCTATCAGAGCCTTTTAGTTGGTATTCTCATGAAGAAGCGACACATGGAATTTTGTTGGCAGGTTTGCTAACAATTGCCATAGGATTTATGCTTTGGTTTTTTAACAGAAATGCTAGTAAAGATATTCAAAAAAGAGATGGATATTTAATTGTTACACTTGGTTGGTTGATGTTAACGCTAACGGGAACTTTGCCTTATATCTTAACAGGAACTATCACCTCTTTTCCAGACGCTATTTTTGAAACCATTTCAGGATATTCTACAACTGGTGCCTCTATTTTGACAGACATAGAAAGTGTTCAAAAAGGGGTGTTGTTTTGGAGAAGTGCTACTCATTGGATAGGGGGAATGGGAATTATTGTTCTTACTGTAGCAATTTTACCACTTTTAGGAATTGGGGGGATGCAGTTATTTGTTGCCGAGGCTCCAGGCCCATCAACAGATAAGTTACATCCCAGAATTACACAAACAGCCAAGCGCTTATGGCTGATTTACTTTAGTTATACCATAGCGGAGTTTCTTTTGTTAAAAATAGCAGGTATGTCATGGTTTGATGCTATTAACCATGCCATGGCTACCCTGAGTACTGGAGGATTTTCTACTAAGAACGATAGTATTGCCTATTGGAATAACAATCCGTTGATTCAGTATATTATTATTGCTTTTATGTATGTAGCAGGGGCAAATTTTGTTCTTAGCTATTTTGCTTTAAAAGGGAAGGTCTCTAAAATTTTCAAAGATGACGAGTTCAGGTATTATTTTATGATATCGATTATTGTAACTATCATTATTGCTATTTTGATTGTTTGTTTTCAAGATCCAACACTGCAAACAACGATTAGCCACCCGATGCCATATGGTCCCGTTGAGAGTGGTTTTAGACATGCGGCTTTTCAGGTAGTCAGTGTATTAACCACCACTGGTTTTGTATCTGCAGATTTTACGATGTGGAACTACTTAGCAACGGCATTAATGTTTTCATTGTTTTTTATTGGTGGGTCTGCAGGCTCTACAAGTGGAGGAGTCAAAATTGTTAGGCATGTCATCATGATTAAGAATTCGTTGCTAGAATTAAAAAAACAACTACACCCAAATGCTATTATATCAGTACGTTACAACGGGAACAGAGTTTCTAGAGTTATCATCTTTAACATTCTCTCGTTCTTTGTGATTTATATGTTGATTTTTATTTTAAGCGCGATCATACTAACCTTTCTAGATTTGGACTTTCTTTCTGCTTTTGCAGCTGCAGCCTCTTGTTTAGGAAATATAGGTCCTGCATTAGGAACTGTGAGTCCAGTAGATAATTTTGCACATTTAAGTAATGCAGCAAAGTTGTTCTGCTCTTTTTTGATGTTGATTGGTAGATTAGAGTTGTTTACTGTTTTAATTGTGTTGACTCCGTATTTTTGGAAGAGTAACTAATTTACAACCAATCTCAATAAAGCTCTTTTTCAATGCGATCATCCAATGATGCATAAGGTTTAGTATTTTTAAAGTTATGGAACAGGAATTCACATGCCCTTATTGTTGGGAATCTATAAGTATGCTTTTGGAGTTTTCGGTAAGTGAAACTTATGTCCAAGATTGTGAAGTATGCTGCAACCCTATTGAGATTAAAACTCTTTGGGACGAGGATTATTTGAGCTCTTTTGAAGCCAATCCTATTGATCAATAGAACAAGATGTTTTGAACGACCCCTTTGATTTACTTCATCATATAAAATTCAAAAATCAATGAAAAAAACACTACACAGGGCAGGTACCAGAGGATATGTAAATCACGGTTGGTTAGAGAGTTGTCATACGTTTAGTTTTGCAGCGTATCATAATGTAGATAGGATGAATTTTGGAGTGTTACGTGTTTTAAATGATGACAAGGTTGTAGGTGGTAGTGGCTTTGGAACGCATCCCCATGAAAATATGGAAATCATCTCAATTCCTTTAGAGGGAGATTTAGAGCACAAAGATTCTATAGGAACATCTGGAGTAATCAAAGAGGGTGATATACAGGTGATGAGCGCCGGAACTGGTGTTTTTCATAGTGAGCAAAATAAAAATTCTGAAATACCCGTAGCGTTTTTACAAATTTGGTTGTTTCCAAACAAAAAAGATGTTGTTCCTAGGTATGACCAGCAGTCTATGGATGAATTAGAAAAGCAAAATGAATTTTATCAAATACTATCGCCCAACAGGCATGATGAAGGTGTTTGGATTTACCAAGATGCTTATTTTAATATGGGGAAGTTTGGTGCAGGCGCTTTTGCTACTTATCAATTAAAGAATAAAGAGAATGGTTTATATGTTTTTGTCCTCTATGGAGATTTGTCGGTAGAAGGCCAAGATTTAACAAATAGAGATGGCTTAGGTCTTGAAGATCTTCATGAAGTATGCTTTGAGTTCAAAAAGAGTTCTCATGTGCTTTTGATGGAAGTTCCTATGGTATAAAAAAAGCCGTTCTAAAAAGAACGGCTTTTTTTATAATTGATCATGTCTGTTATACTTCTAACAAATTATTTGTTTTTCTAACAGCATCAGCAGAGGCAGAAAACTTTGCTGCTTCGGCTTCGTTTAAATCAATGTCTATGATTTTTTCAATACCATTGGCACCCAAAACACATGGAACACCGATACAGATATCTTTTTGTCCATATTCACCATCAAGGTATGCTGAGCATGGGAATATTTTTTTAGCATCTGTAGCTATGGCCTGGACCATTGCTGAAACAGCAGCACCGGGAGCATACCAAGCAGAAGTTCCTAACATTTTGGTTAGTGTGGCTCCTCCAACCATTGTTGCCTGAGCAACTTCTTCTAATCTCTCTTCAGAAATAAATTGAGTTACAGGTATTGAATTGCGTGTAGCATATCTTGTTAATGGAATCATTCCTGTGTCAGAATGCCCACCAATAACCATCCCGTCGATATCAGACAATGGAGCCTCTAAGGCCTCCGCTAGACGATATTTAAAACGTCCAGAATCTAAAGCACCACCCATACCAATAATCTTGTTTTTAGGTAAATTTAAAGATTTGTGAGCCAAGTAAGTCATCGTATCCATTGGGTTAGAAACGACAATGATAATAACGTTTGGTGAATGTTTAACCAAATTTTCAGAAACTTGTTTTACAATTCCAGCGTTAATCCCTATCAACTCCTCACGAGTCATTCCTGGTTTTCTTGGAATTCCAGAAGTAATCACAGCAATATCTGATCCAGCAGATTTAGTGTAGTCATTTGTAGATCCAATGATTTTGGTATCAAAACCATTTAAAGAAGCTGTTTGCATAAGGTCCATAGCTTTTCCTTCAGCAAAGTTTTCCTTAATGTCAACAATAACCACTTCTGATGCAAAATTTTTAATAGCGATATATTCTGCACATGATGCTCCAACAGCACCAGCTCCAACTACAGTAACTTTCATTTTATTTGTTTTAATGTTAAAATTTTTATGCGTCCGTAAAAATAAGGATTTGGATTGATTGATTGCAATTTTGAAGGACGAATAAACAGAAAAGTAATATTTTGTTTAATATTCAATCGTGTTAAAAAAGGATTAATTTTTTTTCTTTTTTTGAAAGAGAAAAAAAGAGATGGTTATGAGTGTGGTTAAGATGGCTCCTGTTGTATATGACTTTTCACCCAGCCCAAATCCCTCTGGAGCCACTAGTATATAGGTCGTACAGACCATAGTCATGAATATTGCTGGAAGGAGAGTAACCCAGAAATTTTTGTTTTTCATAAACAAAAATGCCGTTATTGTCCATAAAATGATCACTGATAAAGTTTGATTGGACCAAGCAAAATATCTCCATATGATTGCAAAATCTATTTTTGTTATTCCAAATGAAATTATAAATAAAGGAATGCTAATATAGAGCCTTTTTAATAGTGTTTTTTGGTCGTATTTGAAAGTGTCTGCTAAGATTAGTCTTGCAGATCTAAAGGCTGTGTCTCCAGATGTTATTGGTGCAGCAACAATTCCTAATATTGCCAGAATACCACCAACCTTTCCAAGCATATTTAAAGAAATTTCGTTAGCAGCCCAGGCAGCACTGTTTCCATTTTCCACCATTGCTTCGTTTAATCCATTGACATCTTTAAAAAATACCATGGCAGCAGCAGCCCAAATAAGAGCGACAATTCCTTCTGTAATCATAGATCCAAAAAATACTTTTTTACCATCAGCCTCATTTTTGATACATCTCGCCATCAAAGGAGATTGTGTTGCGTGGAATCCAGATATTGCACCACAAGCAATCGTGATAAATAGCATAGGGAAAATAGGGGTTTCATTTGCATTACTTTTCATATTGATTAAATTCTTAGGTGTTAATTCTGGAATATTGTAATCTCCTGTAAGTAACATTATAAATATTCCCAAAGCCATGAATAGCATTGCTCCTCCAAAAATAGGATATAGCTTGCTTATCAATTTATCAATTGGTAGTAAAGTGGACAGTATATAGTAAAAAAGAATAATGAAAACCCAAATAGTTATGCCAAAGGTATGATTTGTCATTCCATCAATAATTTTAGCGGGTCCAATTAAGAAGACTGATCCGACAAAAATTAATAGGATGACGGTAAAAAACCGCATGAAGTGTTTGGCATAGGAACCAAGATATAGACCTACCACTTCGCTAATACTTAAACCATTGTGCTTTAAGGATAGCATGCCTGAAAAATAATCATGTACAGCACCTCCAAAAATACAACCAAATACAATCCATAAGAACGCTGATGGCCCATACATAGCTCCAGCTATAGCTCCAAAAATAGGGCCTAAACCAGCAATGTTTAAGAATTGAATTAAAAAAGATTTCCATACAGGAAGTGGTAAGTAGTCAATATTGTCTCTTTGTCTTATGGCTGGAGTAGTTCGGTTTTCATCAATTCCCATAATCTTCTCTATCATATTTCCATAAACAAAGTAGCCTAGAATTAATAATGAAATTGAAACTAAAAAAGAGATCATATCGCTAGTCGTTTTCAGAAATGTTTATTGTAGTCTTTGCCAATATTGAGTTCTTCCTAGTAGAGAAAAGCCAATAAATCCTCTAACTTTCAGTTTGTTTTTTTCAATCAACTCTACATTACAATCATATGTTTTTCCGTTCTCAGGATCTAAGATGTTCCCATCTGTGTATTGACCTTCTACTTTTTTTAAGTCTTCAAGGATAACCAAATTAACAATGGGTTTTTTGTATTTGTCTCCTGTACACTTCTCGCACAATTTACCCGGTTTCGCAGTATAGCTTTTTATGATTTTTCCGTAATACTTGTTATCAAGTTTATAGATTTCAATAATTGCTTTTTTTGTATTTGTTGCCTCGTCAAATGTTGTCCATTGTCCTGTGATTTCTTGAGCATTTGTAAGGGAATAAATCCCGAAAAACAGAAGGTAAATTATTTTCTTCATTGTTTAAGATTGTTTGATTATTGTGGTTAGAACCAAAAAAGCCTACAGGTATTCTGGAGGCTTTTGGTTTTATTTATTTTGTTTGATTAAGCATCAATATTTGCATATTTTGCGTTTTTCTCGATGAATTCTCTTCGAGGTGGTACTTCATCACCCATCAACATAGAAAAAACTCTGTCTGCTTCTACCTCACTATCGATGGTAACCTTTCTTAAAGTTCTAAATTCAGGATTCATGGTTGTGTCCCATAATTGTTCTGCATTCATCTCTCCCAAACCTTTGTAGCGTTGGATTCCTGCAGATCCTCCAAATTTAAGATTGATCATATCACGCTGATCATCGTCCCAAGCATATTCTTTTTTGGCTCCTTTTTTTACCAAATACAGGGGAGGTGTAGCAATATAAATATATCCTTGCTCAACCATTTCTCTCATATACCTGAAGAAGAAAGTTAAGATTAAGGTAGCAATATGAGATCCATCTACATCGGCATCACACATAATAACAACCTTGTGATATCTTATTTTTGATAAATTTAACGCCCTTGGGTCTTCTTCTGTCCCAATGGTAACTCCCAAAGCGGTAAACATGTTTTTAATCTCTTCGTTTTCAAAGACCTTGTGTTGCATTGCTTTTTCTACATTCAAGATTTTCCCTCTCAAAGGTAGAATAGCTTGAAACTCACGATCACGACCTTGTTTTGCAGTCCCTCCAGCGGAGTCTCCCTCAACTAAGAAAATTTCACATTTTTCTGGATCTGTTTCTGAGCAGTCAGATAACTTACCGGGAAGCCCACCGATAGACATTACCGTCTTACGTTGTACCATCTCTCTAGCCTTTGTTGCTGCGTGACGTGCTTGTGCGGCTAAAATCACTTTTTGCACAATGGTCTTGGCGTCTTCTGGATTTTCTTCTAAGTAATCTGTAAGCATTTCTGAAACTGACTGGCTTACGGCAGCTGAGACTTCTCTATTTCCTAATTTTGTTTTGGTCTGTCCCTCAAATTGAGGTTCTTGCACTTTTACGGATACGATTGCTGTGAGTCCTTCACGAAAATCATCACCAGTGATGTCAAATTTTAATTTTGACAACATTCCAGAGGCATCAGCATATTTTTTAAGTGTTGAGGTCAGTCCTCTTCGGAAACCGGATAAGTGTGTTCCTCCCTCGTGTGTGTTGATGTTGTTTACGTAGGAATGTAGGTTTTCGGAGTAAGAAGTATTATATACCATTGCAACTTCAACAGGAATTCCATTTTTTTCTCCCTCCATAGCAATGACACCAGCGGTTAACTGCTCACGAGTGCTATCTAAGTATTTCACAAATTCACTCAGTCCTTCAGTACTTGTGAATGTTTCAGTAGGGTAGTTTCCTTCATCATCTTTAGTTCTCTTATCTGTTAGAGTAATCACGATTCCTTTGTTTAGGAAAGATAATTCTCTTAACCGAGCAGCCAGTGTGTCATAATTGTATTCCGTAGTTTGTTGGAATATCGATTTATCTGGTGTGAATGTAACTTCAGTACCTCTTTTGTCAGTTACACCAATTTGTTTTACAGGATAAGAAGCTTTACCTCTTGCGTATTCTTGTTCGTAGATTTGACCATTTCTATATACAGTTGCTTTTAAATGGTCTGATAAAGCGTTTACACAAGAAACTCCTACTCCGTGGAGTCCTCCAGAAACCTTGTAAGAATCTTTATCAAACTTACCTCCAGCACCAATTTTTGTCATTACAACTTCTAGAGCCGAAACACCCTCTTTTTTGTGTATATCTACTGGAATCCCTCTTCCATCGTCATTAACAGTTATTGAGTTTTCTTCATTTATGAAAACGTTTATTTTGTTACAATGTCCAGCTAAGGCCTCGTCAATGGAGTTGTCAATGACTTCGTATACCAAGTGATGTAAACCTCTTACTCCGACATCTCCAATATACATGGAGGGACGCATTCTAACATGCTCCATACCCTCTAAGGCTTGGATACTGTCTGCAGAATACTGTTGTTTGTTTTCTATGTTACTCATGATTCATTATTTTTTTAATCTAATCTAACCAAATATAACAAATAAGAAGTGATGTAAAGGACTTTTATTCAAAAAGTAAGGGTTGAGCGTAAAAAGGAGAAATTGCTTAAATCGTCTAAAAAGGGCTTCAGGAATGATTTTAAAAAACAAGGGCGTCAAATTAATTTGTCTTTTTTAATAAAATAGCACTATGGCGTTTTAAAAAAATCAAAAAAAAGCTAAATGTGCTTGAGGTTTAATTTTTTAGGATGATAAAGGTTTTTTATCAAACAGGTTCTTTACGAGGTCTCTTTTCATTAAAAATTTTGTTATTAAGTTTCGTGTTTACTCCAACTTTGTTAGGTTTTGTTCGGCTTTGAAGTTTAAACTTTCAAACCTTTTTACTCCGCTAAAACTTTTGTATTTTCGCGGTATTGAAGTACGATTTAAACTAGAGAAGAAATGAGTAAAATAATGCCAGTAGACCTATTGTCTAGTATAAAAGGAGCAACCTCTTCAAAGGCGGTGGATCAATTGTTTGAAGTGATAAAAAATGCTGAAATAAAACAGGATGCGTCAAATAAAAACACCTATAACGCAGTGTCTATAGAAGATTTGCGTGCGGATGTTGTTGAAAATAGTTCAGAGATCACTAAACAAATCATTAAAGAAAATTTTCCTAATCAGAAAAATGGATATTTGGTGGTTTCAAAAGTTATAGAGGGTTAAGATATAAAATGGCAATCAGTAAAAAGCCCCCTTTCTTAAATTCTGATAAGATCTTTTTACTCAAAACGAATGAAATGAGTTTGATACAAAAAACACACAACCAATTGGTGGGTAAGGAAATTACTTGTACCGCTTTGGTACAAGAAAAATTAAATCTGCTAAGAGAAAACAAATACAATTCTGTAAATGTTGTTTTAGATGAATTGGCCTTGGAAGCTGCAGCAAAAGTAGATGCTAAAATTAACAACGGAGAAGAAATAGGTTTGTTAGAAGGAATTCCTTTTGGAATCAAAGATGTTTATATGGTACAAGGAACATATACATCTGCAAGTTCAGATTTGTTGAAAAATTACAAATCGGCTTATACAGCAACCGCTATTCAGAAGTTATTAGATGCTGGAGCCATTCCTATGGTAAAAGAAAATTGTGACAGTTTTGGTCATGGATCTTCCTCTGAAAATACTGTTTTTGGGAGTGTCAAAAATGCAATAAATACAAGTTTGGTCGCAGGAGGTTCTTCAGGAGGTTCTGCAGTTAATGTAGCTGCCGAATACACGGTTTTCTCTATTGGGGGAGATACAGGAGGTTCGATTCGTCAACCAGCAGGATACAACAAAATTTATGGGTTAAAACCTACTTACGGAAGGGTTTCACGTTTTGGTTTGATGGCTTATGCTTCCTCAACAGATACCGTTGGGCCTTTAGCAAAATCTATAGAAGATATTGCTATCGTAATGAATGTCATCAGTGGTAAAGACAGCAAAGATCAGACTTCTATAGCCTCAGAAAAGATAGAGACTAGTGTATTGACTTCTAAGCCTAAGGGGGTTAGGGTTGGGTATTTTAAAAACTTTATTGAGAACGATGCCATTGATCCAGTTATAAAGACACAGTTCTTAGCAACTTTAGAAAAAATAAAGGAAGCAGGGTACTCTGTAGAAGCATTAGATTTCTTTGATGCAGATACTTTGGTTTCTACTTATTATACATTAGCTATGGCCGAAACCGCATCTAATTTATCAAGATTAGACGGAACCAATTATGGTGAAAGGGTTGAAGGGAAAAATTTAAAAGAGACTTACATGGTTACCCGCTCAGAAAATTTTACTGAGGAAACTCAGCGAAGGATAGTAGGAGGAAATCAAGTTCTGTCTCAAGGGTTCTCAGATGCCATCTATTTGAAGGGTCAGCAATTAAGAAAAGAGATTGAAGCTGCTTTTGAATCAGACTTTGATAAAGTAGATATTGTTTTATCACCAGTAACGCCAAGTTCAGTTCCGAAGATAGGCGAAGTGTTGAACAATCCACATGCGATGTATTTGTCTGATGCTTATACCGTAGGATTTAGTTTGGGACAGTTGCCAACTTTAACTTGTCCTTTTGGTACAGAAACAGGGATTCAAGTGACCGGAGCTAAAAACAAAGAACAAACAATTTTGCAGTTTGCGAACTTCTTAAACCAAGTGCAATAATGGAATTAAATAAATTAAACGCTCTATTAGATGAAAATAACATAGAGTTAGTTGCAGGGATAGAAACACATGTTAGATTGAATACAAAATCTAAATTGTTTTGTGGATGTGCAAATGAGGAAAGTGAAGTGGCAAACGTAAATATTTGTCCAGTATGTACGGGTCAAATGGGTGTTTTGCCTGCTATTAATAAAGAAGCGATAGTTAAAGCTATTTATTTTGGTAAAGCCGTAAACTCATCATTTTCAAATGAAATGATATCTTGGGATCGTAAGCATTATGAATACCCTGACAACCCCAAAAATATTCAAATCACTCAATTCCATAATCCTATTATTCCTGATGGTCAAGTAGACTGTTATCGTAATGATGGGTCCCAATTTACGGTTCAAATTGAACAAGTACACATTGAAGAAGATGCAGCTAAATTAGTGCACGAAAAGAATATTTCATTGGTGGATTTTAACAAAGGTGGAGTTCCTTTAATTGAAATTGTAACCAAACCATGTATCCGTCACATAGAAGATGCATCTACTTATGCACAATACATACAGCGCATAGTTCAAAATTTAGGAATTTCTGAGGCCAACTTAGACAAAGGCCAATTTAAGTCCGATGTATCAGTTTCTTTACGAATTAAAGGATCAGAGGTGTTAAATCCTCGTACTGAGATTAAAAACCTGAACTCTTTTAAGTTTATGGTGGAAGCTCTAAAAGAAGAAATAGAAAAACAGTTAAATTATTTTATTGAACACAAAGAGTTTAGACCAGATCAAACCACAGTTTTATGGGATGAAGCATTAAAGCAGACAAAGGTCATGCGTAAGAAAGAATACGATGCAGATTATCGTTATATTTCTGAGCCAGATTTACCTTTTGTAGCAATTAAAGATGTGGTTGACGGGATTGCAGTAGACCCAAAAGTATTGCCCTATTTTGTTGAGTCTAAATTGATAGAAGGTAAAGTCTTACCTCAAGACGCTAAGTTTTTTACAGCAGACGCTTTGCGATCTAAAACGGTGATGACGCTTATTGATGTCATAGGGGACGTTGCTTTTGTAGCCAAAACTTTAACCAATAATCTAAAAGCTGAAGACTATGACAAGATTGAAAATATAGAAGATTTATCTTCTATATTCAAATCGTTTAAAGATGGATCGGTTACAAATGTATTGGTCCAAAACGCGATTGAATCTTTATTGGCAGATGCTAATTTTGACTATAAAAAATACTTCAGAGATCATACTATTTCTAAGACTCAAATTCAAGAAGCAGTAAATATAGCGATTGCTGAAAATGAAGCTATAGCCACTGATATTAAATCTGGTAACCAGGGTAAAGCTGGTGTTCTTGTTGGAAAGGTTATTGGGAAAATAGGAAAAGGAGCTCCAGGAAATGTAATTCGTGAAATGATTCTGAGTACACTTTCAACCTATTCTGAAGCTCAAGGACAAAGCGAAAATTCAACAGTAGACCCCAATGCTCAGGGTTCGGTAATGAGTAACAAAGAAGAAGAGGTGCTGCCTACAATTCCGTTGGTTATAAAAGAAGAGTATAGAACACACGTAATTACGGATATAAAGGAAGATGCTATTAGCGATAGTGTAAGTTTGTCAGGATGGGTTAGTTCTGTTAGGGATCATGGAGAATTGATATTCATAGATTTACGAGACTCCTCTTACGAAGTGATTCAGGTCCGTTTGTCAAAAGAATCTTTTCCAAATTTAGATGAATTGGTAAAGTTAAAACCAGAGTCTGTAATTGCTGTTTCTGGTAAAATAGTACAGCGTAGAGAAGATGATTACAACAAAGGTTTAAGAACAGGTAAAATTGAATTAGAAGCTACAACATTAGATATTTTAAACTTATCAAGAACATTGCCTTTTGAAATCAAAAAAGCCATGCGTTCAAACGAGGCGGTTCGTTTTGAGTATAAGTTTCTAGATCATAGAAATCAAGAAGTACGAAAAGCTGTAGTCAATCGTCATAAAGTGATCAAGTTGTTGCGCGATATGTTAGATGATGATGGGTTTTTAGAAGTGGAAACACCTATTCTAACAGCGGGTACAGACGAGGGAGCAAGAGAATTTATAGTGCCAACTCGTAAAGAAGCAGGAGCATTTTATACTTTACCACAAGCGCCACAACAGTTCAAACAAATGTTGATGGTCGGGGGATTTGAAAAATATTTTCAAATTGCACGTTGTTTCCGAGATGAAGATTCTCGAGGAGATCGACAGCCTGAATTCACTCAGTTAGATATTGAAATGGCTTATGCGTCTATGCAAGACATTATCAATTTGAATACTGAAATGTTTAACACTATTGTAAAAAAGATTTATGGAAATAAATGGATACTCCGTCCATTTGAAGTAATAACCTATAAAGAAGCCATGGATAAATATGGTTGTGATCGACCAGATTTACGTTTTGGTTTGCAAATGCGTGACATCACAGAGATTGTTAAAGAAACAACTTTCCAGGTTTTCTCAAAGCCTATAGCCGAAGGAGGAATTGTAAAATGTATCAAAGTTTCTGCTAAGGAGCAAGGAGGTAAGCGAATGTCTAAAGGTCAAATCGAAAAATTGACTTCCATTGCACAACAAAATGGTTTGGGTGGGTTAGCCTACATTTTTGTGAACGAAAATGATTTGCAATCACCAATTATTAAATTTTTGGGAGAAGAGATAGGGATCAATATTATCAAAGAGGCTGAGGCTCAAGTGGGGGATGTGGTTTTCTTTTCGGCTGCAGATTATGCGACTGCAAATAAGGCTTTGGATGCTGTGCGACAAGAGTTAGGAACAATGCTGAAGTTGATCAACCCAAAAGAATTAAGGCCTGCATGGGTGGTAGATTTCCCAATGTTTGAAAAAACAGATGAAGGTCGATGGACCTTTACACATAATCCATTTTCAATGCCAGCCATTTATGATTTGGAGAAGCATATGAACGGAAATGAAGATGAGGTTGGTGATATTATTGCACAACAATATGATTTGATTTTAAATGGTTATGAGATTGGTGGAGGATCTGTACGTGCTCACAAGCCTGAAATTCTTGAGGCTACTTATAAGAATATGGGCTACAACAAAGAAGAAATGTTGAAAAGTGTAGGCACCATGTATGAAGCTTTCCATTATGGTGCACCACCACATGGAGGAATTGCTTGGGGAGTAGATCGATTGATGATGATTTTAGAAAAAAAGGCTTCTATTCGTGAGGTGATGGCTTTTCCAAAAACAGGAAGTTCTGAAGACTTATTGTTTAAATCTCCATCCAAATTGTCAAATAAAAAAGTTGAGGAAATGAATGTAAAAGTAATTTCAAAGAAATAAAGAATGTGGATAGGTTTAGAACTTTATTTACATTAAATTAGAGTAAAAGAAATATTATTTTTTGCATGAAAAATATTTTAAGATTTTTTTTAAAAAAGACACACTTTATATTTAACGTTGACGGTGTATTGGTTGTAACCTCTCAGAAAGATGAAAAATATATAAAATGGAGCAACATCAATAAAATAGTGGTGTTAAATATATTTGAAGAGTACAGTGGTTATTTCTTTACAGAAGATTACCGATCAAAAAAATTGTATCATGATATTTCTATAGATTGCTACAAAAATAAATTAAAGGTTCGTACTGGAGGTGCTCCGCTTACCAAACAAAATGTTTCGAAACCATTTTCCAAAAAATTTGGTACGACCACACTTTTTCATCCCGTGTTTGTTGAATACAAAGATGATTTAGGGAATTTGAACTTATATGCAACCCATTTTGAAGGGAGTAATAAGGACATATACTTAAAGCAACTAGAGGACTTTTTTCCAGCAGAAAGACTTTTTCAGAAAGCCAAAATAGAAGGGTTTTCATCGTTGTCAGAGCTGAAAAAATCAATTTTGTAGCGTGGTCTTGTCTTAATTACGAATTTATTCTTTTTAAGTTGTCATTTTAAAAATTGTATTTTTGCTCTTCACTATTTCCAGCCTTTAACAACCTGTTTAAGGTTCTAATTAAGTTGAAATTTTTTGTAATTTCATTAGACATTGCTATTCCTGATACCCCAGATTCTAAGAGGTCAGCAATGTTTGTTTTGGTAATATCCCCATAAGCAATAATAGGGGTTTTAGTATCCAATTCTTCAACAATCAATTGATACGCTTCCTTGTTAAGAGCAGAGTTGGTTTCGTTATCAGTTTTTGTTTGTTTGAACTCTCCTAAACCAATATAGTCTACATGTTTGTTGATTAGAATTTTGCATTCTTGTAGAGTGTTCGCTGACGCTCCGATAAGTTGCCAACTGTGTAAATGTTTCCTTACTTCTGTTACCGTATGGTTATTGTCTCCTAAGTAAACACCATCTGCTTTTATTTCTTTTGCAATTTTGGGTTGGTTGTTTAGAATCAATCGAGTTTGAAAATGATGGGTAATCTTGCGTGCTTCAGTAGCTATTTTTAAAGCCTTTTTGTCAGATATGCTTTTGAAGTTTAGTTGTATCAACTCAGCCCCAGATTGACAAGCGTTCTGAATATTTTCAAGATGGTCTTTAGGAGATATTCCTTGTGATATATAATGTAGTTTAGGAATTAGCATATGGTTTCTTCTTTGTATGTAATTATTTTGATGAGAATCTTATTTTGGATTTAATAAATTTTCAACGTAGAGTTTAGCATTCTTAACGGCGTCTTCCAATGCTATACCAAGAGCAATATTACAGGCTATTGATGAGGATATGATCGAGTTCTTATGTGGTTTATGAGCGTTTGTTTTTTTGCCAGGTGGAATATTTACCATCACGATCTTGCTATGGTATAATTTATCCCATCCCTCTTTGCTAGTTTTGTTACGTTGACTTAAAAAGATATTAGTATGCTCTGAATAATATGCTATGGTTTCTTCAATTTGTTCATCAGAAATCCAGGTTTTCAGGTCATCATGGTCTACAACCATTAGCGAGCAATTTTGTAAGATTTTTTCTAATAGTTGTTGCTCTGTTTTGGTGTTGTAATTAAAAGGGAGATTTTTCTTTGAAACAAGATTAAGTATTATTTTGATCTTAGCGTTTATCTGCTTTAGTCTCTTGATGACTAGCCAAATTATTTCTGGGTTCTGTAGCGTTTCAATTTTAACAGTATTTATTTCATATTCTGAAAACACTAGCGCTATTTGTTGTCGTATAATTTCTGAGGAGCTCCAATGACAATTGTTATAGTCAATTTCTTTGTGTGCCACTATAGCGGAACAGACAGACAATCCATGAAGATGATGTGCTTCGAATGTTTTAAGATCTGATATGATCCCACTATTTTCTGTAGGGTGGTGGTAAGTTATTGTCAGTATAGATTGTTGCGTTTTCAAAAAAATAAATTTTAGATTTTGTCATTTTGAACGAGCAAATTTATTTGTTTCGCTGGCTAAAATTAGGGTTTAACTTTTGTTGGCCAATTGTCCACAAGCGGCATCAATATCTTTTCCTCTGGAACGACGTACATTGACCACTATACCGTTTTTCTCCAAAGCATAAACATAATTATTTGTGGCTTTCGAGCTTGCTTGTTGATATTTTCCATCATCAATTGGATTGTATTCAATGATATTTACTTTACAAGGTACGTAAGAGCAAAACGTTACCAATGCATTAATATCTTCCTGTTTGTCGTTAATATCTTTCCAAACCACATATTCATAGGTAATTCTATTTTGGGTTTTTGCATACCAATATTCTAAAGATTCGCGTAAATCTGTTAATGGAAATTTCTTAGAAAATGGCATGATTTTATTACGAGTTTCCTCTATAGCAGAGTGAAGGGATACTGCTAGATTGAATTTCACTTCATCATCAGCAAGTTTTTTAATCATTTTAGGTAATCCTGAAGTGGAAACAGTAATTCGTTTTGGCGACATTCCTAAGCCTTCTTCACTTGTAATCATTTCAATGGATTTAATCACATTGTTGTAATTCATTAGTGGTTCACCCATTCCCATATACACAATGTTTGAAAGTTTGTGTCGATGTGTTTTAATACTCTCCAAATTAATAGCAGCTACCTGATCATAAATCTCATCAGCATTTAAATTTCTCATTCTTTTTAATTGTGCAGTTGCGCAAAATTCACAATCTAGACTACATCCTACCTGACTAGATACACAAGCGGTAGTTCTATCGCTAGTAGGGATTAGTACAGATTCCACAATTAATCCATCGTGAAGCCTTACTGCGTTTTTTATAGTACCATCTTTACTTCTTTGCATATCATCAACCTCAATATGATTGATGGTGAAATGTTGTTCTAGCATATCTCTCGTTTCTTTGGAGAGATTTGTCATGTCTTCAAAAGTATGAGCAGTTTTGCTCCACAGCCATTCATAAACTTGGTTACCTCTAAAAGGTTTGTCTCCTTTTTCTACAAAAAAGGTTCTTAGTTGGTTTTTGGAAAGGGCTCTGATATCTTTTTTAGACATGTTTAGTGGTGTGAAAAATATTAGGTAAAGGTACGGAACTAATACAAAATAAAAATCCCGGAGTATAAAACTTCGGGATTTTAAAATATGCTTAATCTTGTTTAGATGATCAACATGGCATCTCCATAAGTGCTAAATTTATACCCTTCTTTGATAGCTTCTTGATAGGCTTCCATCAGAAAATCGAAGCCTGCAAAAGCTGCTACTTGCATCATTAAAGTTGATTTGGAAGGATGTAAGTTTGTAATCATTGAGTTGGCAATTCTGAAATCATAAGGTGGAAAAATAAATTTATTGGTCCATCCATCATATGGGTTTAATCTATCATTTGAGGAAACAGAAGATTCTATAGTACGCATAACAGTGGTTCCAACAGCGCAAACTCTTCGCTTTGTGTTTATTGCGTTGTTCACGCGATCACACGTATCTTGAGAAATACTTATTTGTTCCGAATCCATTTTGTGTTTAGATAAATCTTCAACTTCAACAGGATTAAATGTTCCTAGGCCTATGTGTAAAGTAATTTCAGAAAAATCAATTCCTTTAATCTCTAAACGCTTCATCAAATGTTTTGAGAAGTGTAATCCAGCTGTAGGCGCTGCAACAGCACCTTCTTCCTTAGCATATATGGTTTGAAAACGTTCAGCATCTTCTTCATCTACTTCTCTGTTTAGATGCTTGGGAATTGGGGTTTCTCCTAGTTGATCTAATTTTTTTCTAAATTCTTCGTAAGAACCATCATATAAAAATCGTAAAGTTCTACCTCTTGAAGTTGTATTGTCAATAACTTCTGCTACTAACGAATCGTCTTCTCCAAAAAATAATTTATTTCCTATTCTAATTTTTCGAGCAGGATCAACTAAAACATCCCATAGACGATTTTCTGCATTTAATTCACGCAATAAGAACACTTCAATTCTAGCCCCAGTTTTTTCTTTGTTTCCATACATACGAGCAGGAAAAACTTTAGTGTTGTTTAAAATCATTAAATCACCATCATCAAAGTAATCAATAACATCTTTAAATTGCTTGTGTTCTATGGTTTGTTCTTTTCTGTTCAAGACCATTAAGCGTGATTCATCTCTGTATTCTGCTGGGTGCTTTGCAATTAATTCATCAGGTAAATCAAAGTGAAATGCGGATAACTTCATGAGTTTGTTGTTTTTAAATAGATTGCAAATATACAATCTCCCAGTAGGGGTTGTCAAGCATATTGAGGTTTATTTTTGTTTTAGGATAGGGCAATGTCACGTCATCATAGTGATATGACTACTGTTTAGAAGTGTTATAGCGTCTTTTTAGATTTTAAAAATAAACGTAAAAGCGCTCAAATTTATAGAATCTAAGCGCTTTTGAATGATTTTGATGAGATTGGTAGGAATATATTTATTTCTTTTTATTGAAATCTACCAAAATCGTTCCAGAAAGTAGGATATGATTTGGAGACTACTCCAGCATCATCAATGTTGATGTTTGTTTTTAGTAATAATGGTGCAAAAGCCATAGCCATTCTGTGGTCATTGTAAGTTGCTATGTGTACATCATTACGGATAGTACCCTCAAATGCTTTTACGGTTAAGGTGTCATCAGTATGTAGTATAGTAGCACCGAGCTTGGTTAATTCATTAAACAAAGCAACAATTCGATCTGTTTCTTTGATTTTTAGAGTATGTAAGCCGGTCATATGACATTCTATTCCCAGTCCAAAAGCGGTAACTGCAATGGTTTGAGCAATATCGGGTGCCTTTACCAAATCGAATTCAACACGTGTGGGCAAATTGAAATTTGGTATTTTTTCTAATAGGATAGTGTTCGCTTTAAAAGTAGTGCTCACTCCAAAATTGTTGTAGATGTTTTGTAGCACCGAATCCCCTTGTAAACTATCTTCTTTGTAGGACGAGATTTCTAGTCCTCCAGATTTTGATAAAGCCACAAAACCATATGAGTAGGATGCTGAACTCCAATCTGATTCTACTGTAAAATCAGTGTTTTCAATCTCTTTTGTCGGGGAAACTTTAATGAACTGTCCCTCAAAACTTGTGGTAACTCCCAAGTTATTCAACAAGCTTAAAGTCATTTGTATGTATGGAATCGAGGTTATTTTCCCTTCAAATTCGATGGTAAGTCCGTCAGATAATGTTGGTGCAATGAGTAGTAAAGAAGAGATATATTGACTACTAACGCTACCATCAATTTTAACTTTGTTACCAGTTAAGGTACTTCCTGTGATCTTTAGGGGTGGAAACCCATCATTTTTTACGTACGCTATTTTGGCGCCCAAAGATCGTAATGCATCAACTAAAATTTTGATTGGGCGTTCTTGCATTCTAGCTGATCCTGTTAAAATAACTTCGGAGTTTGGCTTTACGGCAAAATAGCTGGTTAGAAAACGCATCGTAGTCCCAGCGTGTCCTATATTGATTTCTTTTTCCGATGAATTTAATGCGTTTAGCATTAGGTTGGTGTCATCAGAATTAGACAAGTTGTTAATTTCTATACTTGGGTATAACGCCTGTAAAATTAACAAACGGTTACTTTCACTTTTAGAACCAGTAATTTTGAAAGAATCATTTACGGTTCCATTGTATTTCTTAAGGAATTTAGTTCCTATGTCTGCATGTGCCATTTTATATCATATTTTTAGCCTTGCTTTTTGTTAAAAAAGCCATTACAAATCCATATCCAACAATAATCGCTACTCTTGTAGCTACAAATGGATACCAACTACCGTCTTTAAAACTTTCAGAGATAGCATTTAAATTTCCGCTTTTAAATAATTCTGCTGCAACAAAAACAATTGTAAGAATCCCTCCAAAAGAAATCATAAATCTAAGTGCTAACTTCCACAATGGTGTTTTTGCTACTTTTTTTACTTTTTGATTGGCCATTATTTTAATTTTTGATTGTTGTGATGACGATCGTGATCTCGTTTTGTTTTTAGATCTAGTTTAGTATCAAAAGCAGCTTGTAAATCAACTCCTGTTTGATTGGCTAAACATAAAACTACAAACAAGACATCAGACAATTCCTCTCCGAGGTCTTTGTTTTTGTCACTTTCTTTTTCAGACTGTTCTCCATATCTTCGAGCAATAATTCTTGCCACTTCACCAACTTCTTCGGTAAGTTGAGCCATGTTTGTTAGTTCGTTAAAATAACGAACACCATGCGCTTTTATCCAGTTATCTACGTCTAATTGTGCGTTTTTAATATCCATATAATAGGTCTTAACATTAAAAAACCCAGCGGGTTCAAACGCACCAAAGATAAGGCTTTGCTTTACAAGTAAAAATATTAGAGGAGGAAAGTGTTAAAGATGTTTTTTTGTCAGAATCTCTAAAAATTCTTGTCTTGGAATTTCATATGCGCCTAAGCTTTCTAGATGTTCGTTATGTACTTGGCAGTCTAATAATCTATATTGATGTTCATTCAGGTAGTTGTTGAGCCATGCAAAAGCAACTTTGGAGGCATTGCTCATTTTGCTAAACATACTTTCTCCACAAAATACATGTCCTTGATCTACGCCATACAAACCACCAACCAACTTATTGTTGTGCCATACTTCTACAGATTTAGCTATGCCAAGTTCATGGAGTTTAATATAGGCTTTTTGCATGTCGTTAGTAATCCATGTCCCAAGGCCATCATTTCTATTGATGGTTTTACAATTGTAGATAACCTCTTTAAATTGCTGGTTAAAAGTAATGTTAAAGATGTTTTTTTTAAGAAGTTGATTTAAACTTTTAGACGGTTTATAGTGTCTGGGGTCTAAAACCATTCTCCAAGCAGGACTGTACCAGACAATAGGTTGTCCCTCAGAATACCACGGAAAAATTCCGTTTTTATAAGCCATAATCAATCTTTCTGTAGATAAATCTCCACCAATAGCAAGTATATCCTCAGCGTTGGCTAAGTTGGGTTCAGGAAATGTGGTGGTGTTTTGGTCTAAGGTATACATGTTGATTGTTGCTTAATGTAAAAACGCTTTCAAATGTATTGAAAGCGTTTTTATACGGCAAAGATGATTTTCTTAGAAAGGCAAATCATCTGGCTCTTCGTTTTGTGCAATCGATGTCGTTTCAAAACTAGCAGGTGCTTCGCCACTTTGTGAGGCTGCTGATGCGTTAGCTTCAATTCTCCAACCTGTGATAGAGTTGAAATATTTGGCAACACCTTCTGGATTGATCCACTCACGTCCTCTCAAATTGATAGAAACAGTAACGTCTTGTCCTACTTTATATGTGTCTAAAATATCTACTTTATCTTGAACGAATTCAATCATTAGCATTTGTGGGTACTGCTCATCGGTCGTTAAAACCAATTCTCTTTTTCTAAATCCACTAGCGCCAAAAGTTTGAGTTTCGTTGATTAATTTAATTTTTCCTGATACTTGCATGTCTTCATTTATTTGTTGAATATCAAAAATAAATAGATTGTTAAGAAACTAAAATAGAAACCGTTTAAACTTATTAACAAATCTATGCTATTGTTGATAACACTTTGTTTATAACGGTTTTAGGGCTGATGGTTTCCATTGCTTTTTCGTAGCCAGGTATTGTTTTATTCCCATATATAGATGTTGGTAAAAGCGGGTATTGCTCTCTATCAGCAGTTAAGCCGTTCATTTCTTGACCAAACGGAGCAAAGCCAGCATAGGGATGGGTGGCGCCCCAAAGGGTTATGGTAGGTACGCCGAATAGTGCAGAGAAGTGACCATTGCCACTATCCATACTGACCATAGCAGACAGTTGGCTTATTATAATTAATTCGTCTTTTAGCTTAATTTTACCAGCGACACTAAACACGTTTTGGTTTTTTTCTTCCAAAGTGTTCAAGAGGTGAATTTCTTGTTGTCCTCCTCCAAACAATAAAATTTTATGCTGTTTGGAGAGTTTGTTCACGACTTCTTCCATCAATTTTAAGGGGTATTTTTTGCTCTCGTGCGCGGCAAAAGGAGCAATGCCAATCATTTTTTCATTGGGTTGATACTGAATCAAATCTTTTAAGTTCTCGGTAATTTCTTTTTTTTCTTTGAATGAGGGAGTTTTGAGGTCTATAGGTATTCCCAGTCTTTTAAATACCTCACAGTAGCGTTGATGTGTGGAGATTAAACGTTTAAATTTTTTATTTTTTCTAGCGGTCAGTGCTTTTTTTTCAGATCTTCCTTTGTTGATAAAACAAACCTCGATCCCCTCTAATCTAAAAAAAAATCTTAAAATTTTAGAACGGAGTACATTGTGTAAATCTGCTACGCCATCAAACTTTAGAGGTCTTAGTTCTTTATATAGTTTATAAATTCCTTGAAGTCCCTTATGTTTTGTTTTTACGTCAACAGCAAAGAAAGTTACCTGGTCTAGATCATCAAAAAGAGGTTTTAAAAAACTTTTTGAAACAATGGTGAGCTTAAGCTCTGGGTTTTGATCAGTTAAGGTTTTAATCACGGGAACGGTCATGGCAACATCTCCCATGGCAGACAGTCGAATCACTAAAAGGTGTTTAATATTTTGCATTGAACGAATTTAGTTATTTTCTGATGATGTTTAGTAATGTCTATTTAATATTTCTAAGCGTTACGTTTGTTTTGGATGTTTTTAGAAAATATAGACCGGGAAAGCTATGCCGGCTAGCCTTTTGTAATATTGATAACTCAATAATATTTAATGGAATTTGAAAGCGAACTTTTTTATAAAATTTTGTTATTGACGCCGTTGTCAAAAGAGTGTATTTCATATTGACATTGGTTTTCTGGGGTAGTGTGATGGTGTTGATTAATTATACAATTCTTTTGTCTAGTTGTAAAAGTCCTTATTTATAACCAGTTGAGAATACTATCCCATGTAAAATGCTTATTTTTACCCTCAAATTTTTGGATACATGATACAGTCAATGACAGGGTACGGGAAAGCAATTGTGCAATTGCCCACCAAAAAAGTGACCATAGAAATTAAAACGTTAAATAGTAAAAACTTAGATTTAAACGTTCGCATTCCTTCATATTACAAAGAAAAAGAAATTGCTGTTCGCAAAACCATCGCTAAAAGTCTGGTGAGAGGGAAGGTAGATTTCTCTATTTATGTTGAGACAACTTCAGAGGTATCACAAACAAAAGTGAATGTAAATGTGGTTGCGGATTATATGAGCCAGTTGAAGCAAATTGCATCAGGTTCTGATGTCGAATTGTTAGAAATGGCGATGAGATTGCCAGACACGTTGAAAACAGAAAAAGAAGAATTGGACCCCAAAGAATGGGCTTTGATTGAAGCAGGAGTTCGCGAAGCCATTCTGGCGCTGATACAGTTTCGTAAAGATGAAGCCACTTCTTTAGAAGTAGATTTTAGAGAACGTATTCAAAATATTCAACATTTTTCTTTAGAAATCAATAAGCATGATGAGGATAGGATGGCTGCAGTAAAAGAAAAATTACGCAAAGCTATTGACGATTTAGAAGTGAAAGTTGATGAGAATAGGTTTGAGCAAGAATTGATTTATTACTTAGAAAAACTAGACATCAACGAAGAAAAAGTTCGGTTGGCAAATCACTTAGAATATTTTTTAAAGGAATTAGATAATGAAGTTTCTGATGGTAAAAAATTAGGATTTATTGTGCAAGAAATTGGGAGAGAAATTAACACTACAGGTTCTAAATCTAATTATGCACCCATGCAACAAGTGGTGGTACAAATGAAAAATGAATTAGAAAAAATTAAAGAACAAATTTTAAACGTTTTGTAATATGGGTTCGGGAAAATTAATTGTGTTCTCAGCGCCATCAGGCTCAGGAAAAACCACCATTGTTAAGCATTTGTTGTCAGCAACAAATTTGCCTTTAGATTTTTCAATCTCGGCAGCTTCTCGTCAACCAAGAAAAGGAGAAATAGATGGGAAAGATTATTATTTTTTATCCGTTGAAGACTTTAAATCTAAGGTAGCGCAAGAAGCATTTTTAGAATGGGAAGAAGTTTATCAAGATAATTTTTATGGAACATTGAAATCAGAAATTACACGTATTTGGTCCGAGGGGAATCATGTAGTTTTTGACATTGATGCGATAGGAGGATTGAACATTAAAAAACAGTTTCCAGAACAGACATTGGCTATTTTTGTACAGCCCCCTTCGGTTGAAGAAATGGAACGAAGATTGAGATCAAGAGCAACAGAAACTGAAGATAAAATTAAAATGCGTTTGGCTAAATCAGCACAAGAATTTGAATTTGCTGAACAGTTTGATACAGTTTTGATCAATGATGATTTGTCTGTTGCAAAAGATGAGGCTTATCATAAGGTTTTAGAATTTATAAATAAATAAAAAAATGAAAGTAAAAGAAGTACAAGAACGAATACAAGCAGCAATAGACAGATTGAATGCTCACGATTTATACAAAGATTTAAACAGTATTCAGGATGTCAAACAATTTATGGAAAGCCATGTGTTTGCTGTTTGGGATTTTATGTCTTTGTTAAAAAACTTACAGTTAAAGTTAACTTGTGTATCTAAGGTTTGGTTGCCTGTGGAAAATCCAGTTACAGCAAGATTTATCAATGAAATTGTACATGGTGAGGAAACAGACATCAATGAGCTTGGACAGCCGATGAGTCATTTTGAAATGTACTTAGATGCAATGAGAGAAGTAGGTGCTAGCACTAAAAAAATAGATATATTTATTGAGCTGATTAAAAAAGGCACTCCAGTTTTAGAAGCGTTAGAGGAAGTTGAGGTTCCACAGGCAGTATATGACTTTGTATCCTATACCTTTGAGGTTATTGAAAGAGGAAAAGCACATGAGATTGCAGCAGCTTTCACCTTTGGAAGGGAAGATGTAATTCCAGAAATGTTTTTGGAAATAGTAAAGGAAACAAAAAAACAAAATCAGGACAATGCTTATACGAAGTTGTTGTACTATTTGGAACGTCATATCGAATTAGACGGAGATGAGCATGGCCCTCTTTCTTTGAGGATGATTGAAGAACTTTGTGGTAACGATCCACAAAAATGGCAAGAAGTTTTGGATGTGTCTGATCAAGCCATCGAAATAAGAATTAAACTTTGGTCTGGAATTCAATTAGAATTGGCATAGATGAAAATAGGCTTGTATTTTGGCACCTTCAATCCAGTACATGTAGGGCATGTAATTCTGGCCAATCACATGTTGCATCATACTGCTTTGGATGAAATATGGATGGTGGTAACACCTCACAACCCTCATAAGAAAAAACACACCTTGTTAGATAATCACCATAGGTTAGAGATGGTGTATAAAGCCACAGAGGAATACGATCATATTCATCCTTCAGACATAGAATTTAAGTTGACTCAACCCAATTACACAATCAATACCTTGGTTCATCTTTCTGAAAAATTTCCTCAACATGAATTTGCAATCATGATGGGTGAAGACAATCTAAGGTCTTTTCATAAATGGAAAAATTATGAAATGATATTACAGGATTATGATGTGTTTGTTTATCCAAGAATTGCTGAAAATCAAGAAGAAGTTATTCTAAAATCCCATCCCAAAGTACATTTGATACAGGCGCCAATTGTTGACATCTCATCTACGCTGATTAGAAAATCTATCCAAGATAAAAAAAGCGTACAGCATTTGTTGGCTCCAAAGGTATGGAGTTATATAGATTTGATGAATTTTTATCAATAGGAAGTTCTATTGTTTTGAAGCCCAGAAATGCTGTTTTTTCAACAGTTATAAGCATGAGTATTATTTGTTTTAATTTTTAACTCACAGGTTCTCATGTTTTGAGGAGGAGTTTCATGTTTACTGGATAAGGCTTATTCACTTTTTTTTGCAGGTATGTTTTGTTTGAGATTTTGCGCTTAATAGTAGGTAGGTATTATATATTCTGTTGTGATTTGACTTTGTTTAAAATTCTCTTTTCATAATCTTACAATTGTGTATCTTTGTGTAGGACCGGAATTTCTAGTTTTCTGATATTTGGAATTGAAATAGGATGAGTAAATTTAGTCTATCCACAAAAGGAGTGATAAGTTTTCTGAAAAACAGTATGGTTTTTCACCTTAATCATTAAGAGTTTTAAATGGCAACAAAGAGTAAGCGTATAAAAAGGAAATTGATTAAAAAATACCGTTTGGTAGTTTTAATTGAAGAATCTTTTGAAGAAAAATTTTCTTTTAAATTAACCCTGTTAAACGTTTTTGTTTTTGGCGGTTTGTTTAGTCTCTTTTTGATATTTTCCGTTATTTGTTTGATCGTTTATACACCATTAAAAGAATATATACCAGGTTTTGAATCTCCGGAGTTAAAAAAGAACGCTATCAATTTAAATTTTAAACTAGATTCTTTAGAGCAAAACATGCACGCCATAGAATTGTATACAGAGTCGATGAAGCCTGTCTTGTTGGGTGATAAATCTATTGAGATGGATGTATTGCCTTTTGTGACCAAAGATGGAGAATCGGTCTATCAATTAGGGATTGTAAACAATGATTCTATTCACCAAAAAATAAAAAATTTATACGCTTTACTGCAGGAAAAAAATAGCACAATCGAATTTTTAAAAGAAAAATATAAGGGGTTGTCATTAGCTGTTGGGGAAGACAGTATCAAAGATTTTTTTGTGGAGCCAGATAGTCTCAGTCAAGCGCAATTAGAATCTTTAGAGACCTCAGTGTTAGATTCAATTTTTAGAGAAAAAGTAGAAAGAGAAGAGCGTTTTAGTCTTTTTGGTTCAGATGATAACAAGTCTGAAGTGGCTTTTGTAACACCAGTTGAAGGTAATGTCACGGAACAATACAATACAAGTGAGCATCATTTTGCGATAGATATAGCAGCAAAAAAAGGAGCCTCTGTCAAATCAATTGCTGATGGGGTAGTTGTTTTTGCAGAAAGATCTATAGCAACAGGTTTTGTTATTGTAATTGTACACCAAGACGACTATGTTTCTATATACAAACACAATAGTAAAATAAATGTGATTCAAGGCTCATTAGTGAAAGCGGGACAGGTAATTGCTAATGTGGGTTCATCAGGGGAACTAAGCACAGGGCCTCATCTTCATTTTGAAATGTGGAAAGATAGTTACCCAGTAGATCCTACAAATTTTATGAAATTTTAACCATGAGTATCAAATCAAAAATAGCGCTACCTTTTGCCAAATTCATTAGAAAACAAGTCTATAAATGGGCTAATAACCCACTAGAAACGCAAGAGAAAGTATTTCAATATTTGATCAAAAACGCAAAAAATACAGCTTTCGGAAGGGATCATCATTTTGAGCAAATCAAGACTTATGATGATTTCAAAAAACAAGTACCTGTAAATGATTATGAAGGGATAAGATCCTATGTTGATAGAATGGTAGACGGAGAAGCGGATGTGCTTTGGAAAGGGCGCCCTTTATATTATGCTAAAACATCGGGTACTACCTCAGGCGCAAAATACATACCGATCACTAAGGAGTCTATGCCTACGCATATCAGTGCTGCACGGAACGCGTTGTTGTTTTATATTGCCAATACAGGAGATGCATCATTTGTCAATGGAAAAATGATGTTTTTACAAGGGAGTCCAGTTCTCAAAGATTTGAAAGGGGTTAAGTTAGGTCGTTTAAGTGGTATCGCTGCACATTACGTGCCGAGCTATTTACAGAAGAATAGATTACCAAGTTGGTCGACCAACTGTATTGAAGATTGGGAAACCAAAGTAGATGCTGTGGTAGATGAGACCTTAAATGAAAACATGTCTGTAATCAGTGGAATTCCATCGTGGGTTCAAATGTATTTTGAAAAACTTCAAGAAAAAACTGGAAAGACAATAGCAGAGCTGTTTCCAGCTTTTAATTTCTTTATTTATGGAGGAGTAAATTTTGAGCCTTACAAAAATAAATTTGAGAGCTTAATCGGTAAAAAAGTAGATTATGTAGAACTCTATCCAGCTTCAGAAGGTTTTATAGCGTATCAAGATACGCTAGCAGAAAAAGGGATGTTGCTTCAGTTGAACAGTGGGATATTTTATGAATTTATTCCTGCAGCTCAATTTTTCGAGGAAAATCCACCTCGACTATCAGTCGGACAGGTTAAGATAGGGGTGAATTATGTCATTATACTAAATACTTCTGCAGGGCTTTGGGGATATAATATTGGAGATACTGTTGAGTTTACCAATTTGAGTCCTTATAGAATCAAAGTTACAGGTAGAATCAAGCATTTTATTTCAGCTTTCGGAGAGCATGTGATTGGGAAAGAAGTAGAGAAAGCGCTTAACGATGCCATGAAGGGAACAGATATAACTGTAAGTGAATTTACCGTTGCACCCCAAGTAGCGCCATCAACAGGATTGCCTTATCACGAGTGGTTTGTTGAATTTGTAAACGCACCCGAAAACTTAGAATCTTTTGCCGCTAAGATTGATAAATCTATGCAAGAACAAAACATTTATTACCAAGACTTAATAAAGGGAAGTGTATTAAAATCATTGGTCATCTCTAAGGTGAAAAAAGGAGGATTTCATGAATATATGAAGTCGATTGGTAAATTTGGAGGACAAAATAAAATACCACAATTATCAGATAACCGAAAAATAGCAGATGTTTTAGAGAGTTTTAAAGTGTAGTTTTTTGTGAGGTTTAATTGAGTTTAGACCTACTTTACAATATAAAAGTGAAACAGAGTTATTTCAATAATATAGCGTCATGAATAAAACAGTTTTATTATTAATTTTAGGATTGACGTCATCCTTGTTTGCTCAAAAGGCAAAATTTAAAATATCGAAATCAAACCGTAAGGCTCTAGCATCAACTGGATATGTAAGATGTGCTACCGTCGAATATGAAAAAATGTTAGCAGAAGAAAATCCTGCCCAAATATCCACTGCAGAATTTGAATCTTGGATCTCCTCTAAAATAGCGAAGCAAGAGAGTAGAAGTACAACTGCTAGATTCGCCTCCGAAACGTATGTTGTTCCGGTAGTGGTCCATGTTATTCATGATGGCGATGAGGTCAATGGTATTGGAAATGTTTTGGGGGAAAACATATCTGATGCACAGGTGAAATCTCAAATCGCAGTTTTGAATCAAGATTTTAGAAGATCTGCTAATACTCCTGGTGGGCTAAATTCCACAGGTCTTGCCGTAGATGTAGGAATAGAATTTGCTCT
>NZ_JBDNAI010000082.1:0-50753 GCF_039768515.1 Wenyingzhuangia sp. | reverse complement strand
CTAAAATTTGATGTTCGTTGTCTAACAAGCAAACTTAATTAAATTGTTGCGTTCACAAATTTTTATTTCGTAGAAAGTACAAAATCAGTAATATTATAACAAATTGTTTTTTTTTGTTTTTTTTTTTAAAAATTGGGTTAGATTTATAAAAAGACATATATTTGCAACCGCAAAAAGGAAATGTTGTTGCTTCATGCAAATTCCTCCTTAGCTCAGTTGGTTAGAGCATCTGACTGTTAATCAGAGGGTCCTAGGTTCGAGTCCTAGAGGGGGAGCAAACAACACTAATTAGATTTAGATTTTCTGAGTAAGCATTAAGGCCTATTTTCATTTATTGAAATTCCTCCTTAGCTCAGTTGGTTAGAGCATCTGACTGTTAATCAGAGGGTCCTAGGTTCGAGTCCTAGAGGGGGAGCAAGTCATCATTAAAAAACGGTTATACTTTCATAGTGTAACCGTTTTTGATTAAAAGACATCGTTCAACATCTTCAAAGATTAAAGAAGATCCTCCTGCAATTATTAGACCAGTTTAAAATAGTATTCACTTTTGTGTGTAGAAAATTATCTTGATTCTATCAATTGAATATTACAACGATCTTTCATAAACAAATACCTAAAAAATTGCTGTTTCAAATCATCGCACTATTTCATGTAGAAATTAGTTAACCAAAAATTCAGTTACCAAAGAATTGTTGATTCATTTTCAATGAGAGGAAGTTGATATTCATTATTTAAATGTTATTGTCAAAGGAGAATTGGTTTCTTTAGAAAGCGACGATATTGCCTAAATAAGAAACTGTACTGTAACTTTAGACAGTGGGAGAGCAAATTAAAATCATCATTGTCACAAGTTGTGGTTTTTGTGTTGATGGTCTTTCTTTGATTTATTTAATTCATATTGAAAGCTTATATTTGTGGGACTAAGCATAATGAAATGAACGAGAACTTAAACCCAGACAACGCAAATTTTTCTAACGACGAGTTAGATGTAGAAAGAAAGTTGCGTCCTCTGTCTTTTGATGATTTTACGGGTCAGGAGCAAGCAATAGAAAATCTTAAAATTTTTGTAGAAGCAGCTAATATTCGTGGAGAGGCTCTAGATCATACTTTGTTCCATGGGCCTCCGGGTTTAGGAAAAACTACTTTGGCACACATTTTAGCAAATGAGTTGAATGTAGGAATAAAAATCACGTCAGGTCCGGTTCTAGATAAGCCTGGAGATTTAGCAGGTCTGCTCACAGGGCTAGACGAGCGTGATGTTTTGTTTATTGATGAGATTCACCGATTGAGTCCCATTGTTGAAGAGTATCTGTATTCTGCTATGGAGGATTTTAAGATTGATATTATGATTGAATCAGGTCCCAATGCAAGAACAGTTCAAATCAATTTAGAGCCTTTTACATTGATTGGCGCCACAACACGTTCAGGTTTACTAACAGCTCCGATGAGAGCTCGCTTTGGAATTTCTAGTAGGTTACAATATTATGATACAGAGCTACTCAGTACAATTGTTCAAAGAAGTGCTCAAATATTGAAAGTGTCTACGAGTATGGAAGCAGCAATAGAAATAGCGGGACGAAGTAGAGGGACACCTCGTATAGCAAATGCATTGCTGAGAAGAGTTAGAGATTTTGCACAAATCAAAGGAGATGGTACGATCACGATAGAAATAGCGAAGTATGCGTTGAAAGCTTTAAATGTTGATACCTTTGGTTTGGATGAAATGGATAATAAAATTTTGACAACGATTATTCAGAAGTTTAAAGGAGGTCCCGTAGGGATAAGTACATTAGCCACTGCAGTAAGTGAAAATGCTGAAACCATTGAAGAAGTATATGAGCCTTTTTTAATTCAACAAGGTTTTATCATCAGAACACCTAGAGGTAGAGAGGTTACAGATTTAGCTTATCATCATTTAGAAATTACCAAACCAACAAATCAAGGGGAATTATTTTAAAATATAAAGATGATGAAGAGTTCTATTCCTGTCTTAGAGTGGTTTCCAAAGTATGACTTTAAGAAAAATTTAAAGTCTGATGTTATAGGGGGAATGACGGTAGGTATTGTTCTGATTCCTCAGGGCATAGCTTATGCTTTGATTGCAGGTTTGCCTCCTGTTTATGGTCTGTATACGGCCTTGTTTCCTCAGTTTATGTATATGCTTTTTGGTACTTCGAAAAGAGTAGCTGTTGGTCCTGTAGCTATGGACTCATTAATTGTAGCTGCTGGTATCTCAACGTTAGCCGTTGGTGGGACAGAAGCCTATATTGCTCTGGCTATATTGTTGGCATTTTGCGTGGGAGCTATACAGCTGTTGTTAGGAATTGGTAGATTGGGTTTTATCGTTAATTTTTTATCTAAACCTGTTATTAGCGGTTTTACTTCTGCAGCGGCTATTGTTATAGGTGTTAATCAAATAAAAAACTTGTCAGGCATACCTGTTGTAAGAAGCAATAGATTACAAGAAATCATTGTTTCTATCTATTCCCAATCAGATAAATTAGATACAGCTACGTTTTTTATAGGAATCACAACTATTGGAATCTTATTTCTTATCAAAAAGACAAAATCCAAAATACCAGGACCTTTGTTGGTTGTAGTTTTGGGTACTTTAAGTTTGTATTTTTTTCATACACACCTATCTCATGTTTCAGTTTTAGCATCGATTCCATCAGGCTTACCCTCTTTTGAATTCCCAAAAATCACTTATTCCTTAGTTTCGGAGATCATGCCCATAGCTTTTACGTTAGCAGTAATAGGTTTTTTAGAAACCATATCGATTGGTAAAGCATTAGAGCAAAGTTCAGATGATATGATGATTTCGCCCAACAAAGAGTTAATCGCTTTGGGAATGATGAATATTGTGGGTTCGATGTTCAAGTCGTATCCATCTACAGCAAGTTTTTCAAGGTCTGCAGTAAATGATGAAGCTGGCTCTAAAACAAGTTTAGCGGGTTTGTTTTCTTTGTTTATTGTTGTTATGGTGTTGTTGTTTTTAACGCCCTATTTTTATTATCTACCAAAAGCAGTTTTGGCGGGTGTTATCATAGTTTCCATAGTAAAGCTAATTGATTACGAGGAAGCCAAACGATTGTGGTTTTTGAATAAGAATGATTTTTGGATGTTGATTGCTACTTTTTCAGGGACTTTATTTTTAGGAATAAAAGAAGGGATAATTATTGGAGTAGTGTTGTCTTTGTCTATGTTGATAGCAAGAACCTCAAGGCCTCATGTAGCGGTGTTGGGTAGAATTCCGAACACTAATATTTTTCGAAATACGAATAGATTTGAAGGGGTAGAAATAGATAAAGAAATTTTGATTATTAGGTTTGATGCTAGGGTATATTTTGCAAATGCTAATTATTTTAGTGAGATTTTACAACACCATGTAAAGAAAAAAGGACCTAATTTGAAGCTTATTCTGTTGGATTGTGAATGCATCAATGGTATGGATAGTACAGCTATACAGATGATTGAATCAGATATAGATTGTTATCAAGACAAAGGGGTTGAAGTTTTTTTTTCTAACATAAAAGGCCCTGTAAGAGACATGCTAACAAGAAGTGGGATTGTTGATAAGATGGGCGCACAAAAGTTTTTTATCAACAATAATGATGCAGTAACTTATTTTAAAACAGGAAAGTTAGACCGAAATGAAGATTTAACAAATTATATTGGTCAAGCGAATACTTAGGCTTGATGCATTGGAGATAATAAGTCTGTGACTGATTTTACAGGGTTAAAGGTCTGGATCGGTACTTCTACGAAAACAGTCAGCCATTTGGACATACCACCATTCCATAACCCAGGAAGTTCTAGAGCTTTGATGGGCATTCCCTCCAGACTTTTGTTCGAAATAAAAACAGCATCATTGTCTACAAATTCTTTTAAATCAAATTTGTTACCTCTGTAATCTTTAAAAGAACAAACAATGTCAACAGGGTTAAAATGTGTTGATTGATGTAAAATGGCTAATTGATCTTTGTCGGCGGTATCAATTTGTGTACTTTCAACGATTTGTAAACAGTTTTCCTTTTTGTTTTTTTTCACCCAAAATGGACCTCCACCAGCATCTCCCTGATTTTTAATCATTCCACAAACTCTAATAGGTTTGTTTAGTAGATTAAATAAAAATTCTTTGTTCAAGTTTTCATTGCTGACTTCAATAGAGAAGTTCTTCTTTACAAAATCAACAACCTCAATTAAATTGATCTCATCGGGCTTGGTGTTGATTAAATTTAAGTATTTGTGGGTTTTTTCCTGTAAACAAAGAAGTTTTCCACCCAAAACTTGTTTGTGTTTAATCGTTTCTTCAATATGATTACGGTGGCATACATTGTCTATGTTTTTGATAAAAATAATGTCTGCATCCAAGTTATTTAGATTGTCAATCAAGGCTCCGTGACCCCCAGCTCTAAAAATGAATTTCCCATTTTTATTCTTGAAAGGCTTCAGGTTTTTATTTACTGCTATGGTATCTGTATTGGGGTTTTGGGTAGAGAAATTAATGTTAAACTTAACTGTTGAATACTCATTGTTAGCTTGGATGTAATCTTCAACTACTTTTTGGAATTCGTTTATAAAAAGTGGTTTTATTGTAAAATGCATATTGATTGTCTGATCTTTACTTATGCAGTAGTGCAGACTTTCTTCAATTTGTTCTTCTAAAGCAGATTTGTTATCAAAGTCATATTGATGAAATTTAATTAATGCTTTTGGGGTGTTGATATAATCTAATCCCTCTTTGTTTAGTATAAAATCTAAGAAGATTAGCTTGTTGGTTAGGTTACCTAAATGTTTGATTTCAGGATGTCTCTTGTTAAACTTAACCATCATTTCTTTGTAAAACGGGAAATTACGTAAGTTGTTAAAAAAGTACCGTGACATTTCATTTTTTCTCTTTGAGTTCAAAAGTTCGCTCAATCCTTTGAACATTCTTGATGCCATTCCTGAGGCTGGGGTAAACTTGTAGATGACTAAATTTTGCTTTTGAATGTTGTAAATATTTATCAATCTACTTTTTTCAACATCATCAATAGCTATAATTCCATCGTTGATGCTGGCAATCCTATCTATGATTAATTTAGGAGCGCCCTGCTTGTATGTGTTCAGTTGTTTGTCTAGTTGATCTTTAGAGATTCCTCTTATATCAATTTGTTTTTCTAATTCTTTTTCCAATTTCATAGATGTGTTGTTAAAAGATCCTATTCAATTCAAACGCAGTGCCTATAACTACAAGTGTAGCGCCAGCTTTGTGAATTTCATGGATCTTATTTTTGTCCTTAATTCCACCACCCACAATAATAGGAAGGTGGACAGTTTTATGGACTGCATTTATTACAGTTTTTTCTATGGCCTGTTTTGAACCACTCCCTGCTTCTAGGTAGAGTACTTTTTGGCCCATAAGTTGTCCTGCTAATGCAGTGTTTTTAATTAGTGATGTGTCTTTTGGGTCAATAGGTTTGGTCTTAGTAACGTTTAAGGTGCTGCTATTATTATCTTCGTTGATCAAAATGTACCCTGTTGAAACTACCTCTAAAGAAGTTTTGCGTAACAATGGAGCTGCTTTTACTTGTTGGTGAATTAGATATTCAGGGTTGTTACCAGAAATTAAATTTAAAAATAAAAGAGCATCAGCATGTTCTGTTAGATGTGTGTAATCTCCTGGGAAAAGTATGACAGGTTTGGTTGTGTGTTTTTGAATTTCTTTAGCAATAATTTCAGTTTGGTTACTGCCTACTATACTTCCGCCCAATAGCAAATAGTCTACAGGAGCTTTGTTGATTCTTTTACAAATATTATCCACAACGGGTACGGAAACTTTATCAGGATCTATCAAGACCGCAACAAGCTTTTTGTTTTGTAGTTGTGCTGTTTGTAATGTTTTAAGAAAGCTCATGATCAATGCTAGCGATGGCTAAAGAATAATTTTCAATTTGATGAAAACAAATATCGCATTTTTCTTTGAGTTCTGGTGTGTTGATTAAACCTTTTGCTTTTCTGGTGTTGAATTGAGATATCTTTAAATCATTCTTAAAACTCATGCCGCCACTAGGGTGTATTTTGAACATTGCTTCTTTGGCACCCCAGATAAGAGTCAGTTGTTGGATGTATTCATCGTTGGTTAGTTTTTTTTTATTAAAATCAGTAAATCTATTTTTTATGATTTTTATTTTGTCTCTGTTCTTTTCTATATCGATCCCTATCATTTTAGTTGAGATTCCAATTGCTGAGAATTCGTACGAATGCGAGATGGAGATGTGTTGGCCATTTTTTAGCAGAGGTTTTCCGTGTTCATTGTAAGTTAAGTCATCATCATTAAGGCGAATGAGTTGTAATAAATGACGAATACTCAAAAACCCTTTTTGATGTGAGGATGATTTCATTAAATTGACTCTATTTATACTGTTTTTAGATAGATATGTAGCCCTTAATTCATCAGTGGTCTCTGTTATTTTCCAAACAAAAACAGTGGTGTTTTTGTCAATCTTAATTGTTTTAAATAAAGGCATTTATTGTTGTAAGGATTTTGTAAATTTGCATGCTTAAAGCAACAAATATACTAATATGAGTTTAGAAACAGCATACGTTCCTTACAAAGTAAAGGACATCTCGTTAGCAGATTGGGGAAGGAAAGAAATCCATTTGGCTGAGGCTGAAATGCCAGGTTTAATGAGTCTTAGAGAAGAGTTTAAAGGTAAAAAGCCATTAGCAGGAGCCAGAATTGCAGGTTGTTTGCATATGACCATCCAAACAGCGGTGTTGATAGAAACTTTAGTAGACTTAGGAGCTGAAGTAACCTGGTCATCGTGTAATATTTTTTCAACACAAGATCAAGCTGCTGCAGCCATTGCTGATGCTGGAATTCCTGTTTATGCTTGGAAAGGTTTGAGTGAAGAAGAATTTGAGTGGTGTATTGAACAAACTATTTTCTTTGGAGAAGACAGAAAGCCACTTAATCTTATTTTAGATGATGGAGGAGATTTGACCAATATGGTGTTAGATAAATATCCAGAATTGGTTTCAGGTATCAAAGGTTTGTCAGAAGAGACAACAACAGGGGTTCATCGTTTGATTGAGAGAGTGAAAGCGGGTACATTACCAATGCCAGCAATCAATGTAAATGATTCTGTTACCAAGTCAAAATTTGATAATAAATATGGTTGTAAAGAATCTGCTGTAGATGCAATTCGAAGAGCTACTGATGTAATGATGGCCGGGAAAGTTGCTTTGGTTGCCGGTTATGGAGATGTTGGTAAAGGTACTGCTGCTTCTCTACAAGGAGCAGGAGCTAGAGTTATCGTAACAGAAATAGATCCTATTTGTGCTTTGCAAGCTGCGATGGATGGTTTTGAGGTCAAGAAAATGAATGACGCCATATCCAGAGCAGACATTGTAATCACCACAACTGGAAATAAAGATATAATAGTTGATCGTCATTTTAAAGCATTAAAAGACAAAGCTATTGTTTGTAATATTGGTCATTTTGACAATGAAATTGATATGGCTTGGTTAAACGGAAACTATGGTCATACAAAGGTAGAGATTAAGCCTCAAGTAGATCAGTACATGATTGACGAGAAAGAGTTTTTAGTATTGGCTGAGGGACGTTTGGTTAACTTAGGGTGCGCTACAGGTCATCCAAGTTTTGTGATGTCTAATTCTTTTACGAATCAAGTTTTAGCTCAGTTAGAGCTATGGAAAAATGCCGAGGCATACAAAAATGATGTATATACACTACCTAAACACTTAGATGAAAAAGTAGCTCGTTTGCACTTAGCCAAAATTGGTGTTGAACTAGATGTTTTATCTGAGGATCAAGCAAATTATATTGGAGTGACTGTAGAAGGTCCTTTCAAACCTGAATACTATAGATATTAGTCATTCATTATTCATAAAAAAAGCCTCACAAATAGTGAGGCTTTTTTTATGAATTGGTTTCTATTAGACTGAAAGAATATGTTTTGTTTGGGTCAGTTCACTAGTATCTTTACAATCTGCTGATAACGTTTCTAACCTTTTGTTAAGCGAAGGGTGTTTGTAATTCTTTGTGATTTCAATCATTGGAATCAAAACAAATTTGCGATCATGCATTCTAGGATGTGGTACTGTTAGTTGATCTGTATTAATAATGTTATCATTAAAAAAAATAATATCAATATCTAGTGGTCTGGCTTGGTACCCTGTTTTATTGTCTCTGTTTCTACCCAATTCAGTCTCAAAACTTAGTAATACTTCTATCAATCGGCTGGCTGTAAGTGGGGTCTCTAGTGCGATGGCAATATTGAAAAAATCATCACTCTCAAACCCCCATGCAGCAGTTTGGTAAACGGATGATATTTTTATTACTTTACCTATCGTGCCAATTTTGTGAATAGCATTCTGAAGGTTTTCTAATTTGTTTCCTAAGTTGGTGCCTAAAGATAAATAAACAATGTTCATAGATGGTTTAATCGTTTGGTAAAGAAATCAATTATATTTGTTTAATAAAAAATTAAAGCATGAATTTTATAAAAAATATTTTGTCATCGTTTGTTGCGATTTGGTTGGTTATCGTTGTTTTTATCTTACTAGGATTGGGTGTAGGAGTTTCTGTCGGTAGTGGCATGGTCAAGGAAGTGAAATCAAATTCAATATTAGAAATTGACTTATCTGGAGACTTAAAGGATTACAGTCCTGTTGAAATAGATCCTTTATCAGAACTGTTAAATATTAAAGAACAAGTTACGGGGTTTAATAATGTTTGTAAAGCAATTGACAAAGCTACGAATGATGATAATATTAAAGGGATTAGCATAAAAAATATCCCCGCTAATATAGGATTGGCTCAATTGACAGCATTGAGAAATATATTAGTTAAATTTCAAGAAAAGCATAAATTTATATATGCATATAATGATTCATATACACAGAAACAGTATTACTTGAGTTCAGTAGCAAACATGATTTCAATTGCTCCATTAGGTTATGTAGACTTAAAGGGATTACATTCGGAGGTTATGTTTTATAAAGATTTTCAAGAAAAATATGGTATAAAAATGGAGGTAATTAGGCACGGTAAATATAAAAGTGCTGTAGAACCTTTTATAGCCAATGAGATGAGTGATGCCAACAGGGTTCAGATTTCTGAATTGATTGCTGGTATATGGAATGAAATTTCAAGAGAGTTGACAACATCTCGAAATATTGATGTAGATACCGCTGTAGAAAAAATGTATGGAAGATCTGCCGTCACTTCGATTAAGCATGGTCTAGTGGACCTTTGTTTGTATCCTGATGAGTATGAAGACTATATTAAGGAGAAGTTAGCGGTACAAAAATTAGAGAAAATATCGATGACAGATTATATGGCAAATATTTCTCTATCAAGTCTTGTTGAAAAAACAAATCAGATAGCTGTAATCTATGCGCAGGGAGAAATACAGTATGGAGAAGGTTCTATTGATGTTATAGGTCAAAATAAAATGATTAGCTCTCTAGAAAAAGCAGCACAAGACAAGAATGTAAGTGCGATTGTATTGAGAGTTGATTCACCAGGGGGAAGTGCTTTGGCCTCAGATTTAATTTGGAATGCCGTTGAGAAAGCAAAAAAAGAAAAGCCTGTAGTGGTGTCTATGGGGAATTATGCGGCCTCCGGTGGGTATTATATTTCTTGTGGTGCGGATAGGATTTTTGCAGAGCCAACCACAATTACAGGTTCTATAGGTGTTTTTGGAATATTTCCAAATGGATCAGGATTGGCCAAAAAAATAGGGGTCAATTCTGAAGTGGTAAGTACACATGAAAACGGAGCCTATTACAGTGCTGTTTTACCTTTAGATAGTCGTTATAAGGTGCTAGTTCATCAGGGTATTGAAATGATTTATGACGAATTTTTAGACCGTGTATCTAAAGGAAGAAATATGTCTTTAGAAGAGGTAGATCGTATTGCTCAGGGTAGAGTTTGGACTGGTGCTAAGGCTCAAGAGTTGGGTCTGGTAGACGAAATTGGAGGTTTGTGGGAAGCTATCTGTTACGCAGCTAAAATAGCTGAAGTGACAGAATATAGTATCAAAGAGTTACCTAAGTATGAGATTGATTTTGGAGAGATGTTTGATTTTAATCCTTTTGCTAAAATACAGATTGATGGTTTTTTAGCTGAATTTAAATTGCAGGGTCTAGTTAATGCTAAAGATTTCATAAAAACTAAAGGGGTACAAGCTAGAATTCCTTTTGAATTGATGATTGACTAGTCTTTTCAGTTCTAGGTTTAATGTTTTTTAGATTTTAAATACTTTGCCACTTTCAGCCAGTTCAACATCATCAAATACTGTTTTGGCTTCAATCTTAAATTCGTCTAAGTTATTATATCTACTAGAATAATGTCCCAAAATTAAAGTTTTTACTTGGGCTGCTTTGGCTATTAATGCTGCTTCTTTCGCGGTACTGTGTTTGGTTTTTTCGGTTAAGTTCTTTTTATCTTCGAGGAAGGTAGATTCGTGATATAAGAAGCTAACACCTTTTAAAAGAGGAACAATATCTGGTTTGTAGGCAGTATCACTACAAAAAGCATAACTATGGGTGTGTCTAGGGGGTAGAGTTAAATCATCGTTTCCTAGAATAGTTCCATCTTGTTTTACAAAGTCTTTACCTTTTTTAAGATTGTGATAATCACAGATTTCAATTTCTGGTTCCATGGCAATATTCTCCATGTTTAATTTTCGTAGACTAGGTTTTTCTTCAAATAAAAACCCGTTGGTATATACTCTATGATTTAAGGGAATTGTAGATACTTTTATTTTTTTGTCTTCAAATATTATTTCACTTTCTTTGTTTTTTAACTCATGAAACAATAAAGGAAAAGAAGTCCAAGATTTAGATAATTTTAGTTGAAGTGTGATGATTTCTTTTATTCCTTTTGGGCCATAAATATTTAGTTCTGTTCTTCTGTCTAAAAGTCCAAATGTAGAAATGAGTCCAACCAAACCAAAAAAATGATCTCCATGCAAATGGGAGATAAAAATGTGTTTGATTTTTGCAAAAGGTATCTTTTGTTGTCTAAGTAAGACTTGAGTCCCTTCTCCACAATCGATTAAAATATGCCTTTCGTTTATTTTTAAATATTGTGCTGTGGGATGAGCATTGGTCCTCGGGGTGGCTGAGTGACAGCCTAATATGGTTAATTCAATACCCATTAAAAACCAAGATCTCTTGACATTTCATCCATGTCAATAATGTCGATAGCTTCCGTTAGGCTAGGGACTACATTTAGGATCTCACTAAAATCATCAGCATCAAAGGCAGAAAGTACAATTGCAAAAGATTTTTTTTGGTCTATTTGTTTTTTGGCAAATTCAACAAATAGGTTTATATCTTTTTTGGTAACCTCAATAGACGTGATGTCTAAAACAATGTTTTGGTTGTTATGATTTTCTAGTGCTTTAGAGCTTTTTTCAAAAAAAGTATTGAAGTCTATTTCTGCAGTGAATAAAGTGAATTTTTCGGAGAGCTTAATTTTCATAATTATTGTCTTATTTGTGAGGCTAATAGGTAGATACAGGCCATACGAACAGCTACTCCATTTTCAACTTGATTCAAAATGATTGCCTGGTCAGAATCTGCTACATCTGAAGTAATTTCGACACCTCTATTGATCGGTCCTGGATGCATAATTGTTAGCTCAGAGTCCATAGAATTTAATAACTCTTTATTTATTCCGTACAATTGAGTGTATTCTCTTGTTGATGGAAAAAATTTAACATCCATTCGCTCATTTTGAACCCGTAGCATGTTAGCAACATCAGCCCATTCTAATGCTTTTCTTAGATTTGTTTCAACGCTTACCCCCAAGCTTTCAATGTGTTTTGGAATGAGTGTTGTAGGTCCACAAACTTTCACTTCAGCTCCTTGAAGTTGAAGCGCATATATATTAGAGAGTGCGACACGAGAGTGTAAGATATCACCAACGATAACGATTTTTTTACCTGCCACCTCTCCAAACTTCTCTCTGATTGAAAATGAATCTAACAAAGCTTGTGTAGGGTGTTCATGTGTACCATCTCCCGCATTAATAATTTTTGTATTTACATGTTTCGCTAAGAATTCATGAGCTCCAACCTCAGGATGTCTCATAACGATGATATCTACTTTCATAGATAGAATATTGTTGACGGTGTCGATTAGAGTTTCTCCCTTTTTAACAGAAGAGCCTGAAGCAGAGAAATTAATCACATCAGCAGACAGACGTTTCTCTGCCAGTTCAAATGACAATTTGGTGCGAGTGCTGTTTTCAAAGAATAGGTTGGCAATTGTGATGTCTCTCAGCGAAGGAACTTTTTTAATTGGCCTATTTATTATTTCTTTAAAATTATCTGCGGTTTCAAATATTAAATCAATGTCTTGTTTAACTAGGTGCTTAATTCCTAATAGGTTGGGAACGCTTAAGGTCTTCATCTATTTCTCTTTCTTGTTAATAATATAAACAGCATCTTTTGTTGTCTCTTCACTCAAGTTTACCAAAACTTTTTCTTCGTTTATTACATCTACAGTCGCTCCTTTGTAATCGGGTTGAATAGGTAAATGTCTACTAAAGCGTCTATCGATGAGAACCAACAGCTCGACTTCCGCTGGTCTTCCGTAAGATTGTATTGCAGTTAAAGCTGCGTTAATACTTCTTCCAGAAAATAAAACATCATCAATAAAAACCACTTTTTGGTTTTCTACTAAAAAGTTAATTTCAGTAGAATTTGCATTTAAGAGTTCATCTCTGCGTCTAAAATCGTCACGATAAAAAGTGATATCTAATTTGCCCAGTTTGATGTTCTTTACCTTGTAGTCATTGGTCAAAACAGAGGCTATCCTTTCAGCAAAATGTGATCCTCTAGGTTGTAGTCCAATCAAGACTGTGTTAGAAAAATCACCATGATTTTCAATGAGTTGGCAAGCCAATCGTTGAATGATTATCTGTATTTTTTTTGAATTTAGCAGTATTTTGTCACTCATAAGACATCAGAAAATTGTTATTACAAATATAGTTTTTTTGTTGATTAATTTGTTAAAAAGATTTAGACTCCTTGGTTTAACATCTCATTTCTCTTTTTTATATTTATGTGTATCTAACGGAGTTTACTCTAAACAAAAGAAAAGGAGATGGCGTCATTATCAAAATTTGAAGAGATGCTCAAAACGAATGAAGTGTATTTTTTTGACACGACTGATTTTGAGGAAATTATTCATTATTACTTAGATAACGGAAATACTTCCATGGCGAAGAAAGCAGTTTTTCTAGCTTTAGATCAACACCCCGATTCCGTGGACATCAAACTGATTCAAGCTGAAATCATGGTGTTTGAAGATAAATTAACCGATGCAAGAAGCTTATTAGACGGTTTGTTGGCTGTATATCCTTATCATGAGGAAGTCTACATTCAAATTGCGAACCTACTATCCAAAGAAGATAAACATAAAGAATCCATTGCTTACTTAAAAAGAGCAAAAGAGTATACAGATGATTTGGCTGATGTTTCAGTATTGTTGGGGATGGAGTATTTGTATTTGGATGACTATGTGAAATCTAGAGCGCATTTCTCGGTATGTTTAGATTTAGATATTGAGGATTATCAGGCTCTGTACAATATCATTTATTGTTTTGAAATGGAATCGGCTCATTATGAGGCCATTTCTTTCTTAGAAGATTATATAGATAAAAATCCTTATTGTGAAGTTGCATGGCATCAATTGGGGAGACAATATTTTGTGCTTAAAGATTATAAAATGGCTTTAAGAGCATTTGATTATGCTGTGATCATAGATGAAAATTTCATTGGTGGTTACATTGAAAAAGCAAAAACGTTAGAAAAATTAGATAGATTTGATGATGCTATAGATAGTTATAAAATCACATTGAGTTTAGACGACCCAACTGCTTACGCATATCTACAGATAGGAGAGTGCTACAAGAATAAAAATAATGCGACCAAAGCTATTTATTACTATAAAAAGGCTTTGCATGAGGATCCTCTTTTAGATAAAGGTTGGTTTTTGTTATCTGTTTTATGTCATGAAGAAAAAACTTATGATAAAGCTTTACATTACCTAAACAAAGCTATTGCATTAGATGAGGGAAATGTGGTCTATTGGAGGGCCTGTGCGGAAATCAATTTACAATTAAATTTCCTTGAAGAAGCTACGGAAGCATTTGAGAGGGTGATCGAGCTAGATGATTCAGGAATAGAGGTTTGGATTTTATTGGCTGATGCTTGGCTTTCTGCTCAAGACCTACACAGGTCTTTAAATGTCTTGATAAGAGCTAAAAAACAACATCACAACTGTGCTGAAATTGAATATAGGTTAGGCTGTTTGTTTCTGATGACTAGCAAAAATAAAGAAGGGTATTTGCATTTAAGAAATGCATTGAGTTTGGACTACGAATACCATCAGGTTGTAAAAACACTTTATACACAAGTCTTTGAGGATGAAAAAGTGAAAAGAATGGTTTTAAATTGTTTGAAGAATTAGTATTTAAAATTACATTTGCTCAAAACTCTTTCAATGGACAGGACAATTAAAGATTACGCTATTATTTCTTTGAAAGGAGCACTCATGGGAGCTGCAGATGTTGTGCCTGGAGTCTCTGGAGGGACTATTGCTTTTATTTCGGGTATATATGAGGAATTACTTGTGACCATCAGCAATTTCAATTTGTCATTACTTAAGCTATACAGGAAACAAGGTTTTAAGGCAGCTTGGCATCAGTCAAATGCAAGCTTTTTAGTTTCTCTTTTTCTAGGTATAGCGATAAGCGTGATTTCCTTAGCCAAAGGAATTTCATTTTTATTACTAAATTATCCAACATTGGTTTGGGGCTTCTTTTTCGGATTGGTTGTTGCGAGTATATTTTATATCGGCAAACAAGTAGAATATTGGAGGGTTCAAGAAATTGTTGCTTTGCTTTTATCGGGAGTCATTGCCTACATTGTTACTATTGCGGAACCAATGATTGGTAATCATGTTTCCCTATTTTTCTTTTTTTTAGCTGGAGTTTTAGCCATTTGTGCCATGATTTTACCTGGAATATCAGGGGCTTTTATCTTGGTTTTATTAGGAGCCTATGAGCCCGTTCTAACTGCAATTCATACTAAAGATTTATTCGTGATCTCAATTGTTGGATCAGGATGTATTGTTGGTTTGTTGATGTTTTCTAGAGTGTTAAAATGGATGTTTTCTAATTATAAAAATAGAACTTTGGTGGTGTTGACTGGCTTTGTCGTGGGTTCTTTGAACAAAATTTGGCCATGGAAACAAACAATTAGCACAAGAATTAATTCTAAAGGGATAGAAGTACCTGTATTGCAGAAAAGTATATTGCCTACTGATTGTTGTGCAAATACTGAATTCATCACTGTAGTGTTTTTGGCAGTTTTTGGTTTTTTTCTAATCCTTGGTTTGGAAAAGTTAGCAAGTGATAAATCTTAAATATGGCTCCTAAATCAAGTTTTTTGTATCACTTACTTCTTTTTTTGAAAGGAGGATTGATGGGAGTTGCAAATAAAGTGCCAGGGGTTTCAGGGGGAGCAGTTGCTTACGTCTTAGGTTTTTATAGTGAGTTGATTTATTCTTTTCCAAAAATAAATGCAAAAGCTTTCAGATTGTTATTGAATGGAAGGCTCAAAAGTTTTTTTCATTACATCAACGCCAAATTTTTAGTTTCAATTTTGGGAGGCGTAGTATTTAGCTATTTTACCATTTCGAAACTACTAGATTATTTTTTAAAGCACTATGAGCTTCGAGTTTGGTCTCTGTTTTTTGGGATGATTATAGGTTCCGGAATCTATTTGATAAAGAAATATGAAGGTTGGGAGTTTAGAAGTTATCTTTATTTGGGGTTAGGAGTGCTTACAGGTATTGCGATTACGTTTATTCATCCAACCCATGTCAATGAGAACCTGTGGTTTGTTTTCTTTTGTGGTGTTATTGGAGTGTCAGGGATGACCATACCAGGTTTGTCGGGTTCTTATATTCTTATGTTGATGGGAAATTATACCTTTTTATTGGTTGACTCAGTAAATGTTCTTACTGATTTTTTGTTTAGCTTCTTTCTAAGAGATGCCTTTTATTTTAATGAAATCACCCAAAAATATGTTTTAGTTATTTTGGTCTTTACTTTAGGCTCCATTTTTGGTTTGATTTTCTTTTCGAAACTATTGGTTTTTATTCTAAGAAAATGGAGTAAGGTAGTTAATGCTTTAATTATTGGTTTTATTATAGGATCTCTTGGTGCTGTTTGGCCATGGAAAGAAAAGATATACATACAAAATCAAAATGAAACTTTACTAGGAGTGTATCCAAGAGAGGTAGTCGCTGGTTTTCATAAATACTTACCGAATATAACTTCTTCAGAAACTTGGATGGCATTTTTGTTTGTGTTTTTAGGAGTGTTTTTAGTAATCTGTATAGAACGTTTGTCAAAAATAAATTAATCAATAGGAATGGAAAAGGTAACTTTTGGTCTGGTAGGTAAAAATATTTCATACTCTTTTTCTAGAGGATATTTCAAAAAGAAATTTGAATCGATGGAACTAAAAAATCATCATTATGTAAATTTTGATTTACAAGAAATAACTCTATTGAGGGATATCATTAAGGCAAGACAAGATGGATTGAACGGGATGAATGTTACTATTCCATACAAGCAAGAAGTGCAGCCCTTTTTAGATGAAATAGATGATGATGCTAAAGAAATTGGAGCCGTAAATACCATTAAATTTCATAAAGATGGTAGGGTTATAGGTTATAATACCGATGTTTATGGTTTTCAAAACTCTTTGAAGCCTTTTTTAAAACCTCATCATAAAAAAGCTCTAATCTTAGGGACTGGAGGTGCTTCGAAAGCTGTTGCTTTTGCTTTAAAAAAATTAGGAATCAATTTTAAATTTGTTTCAAGAACAGCGGGTCATCAAAACTTGACTTATGAACAGTTGAATCAAGAAATCATAAAAGATCATACCGTAATTGTAAATTGTTCTCCTTTAGGAACTTTTCCCGATGTTCATCAAAAACCAAATCTACCATATGATTATATTACATCAAAACACTTGTTGTTTGATTTGATTTATAATCCGTCAGAAACTTCGTTTTTACGCTTAGGTAAACAGCAAGGTGCAGAGGGAATCAATGGTTTACACATGTTAGAATTACAGGCAGAAAAATCTTGGGATATTTGGAATAGTTAATTTGTAAAACAGGGGTTTATTTGTTTGGATACAGACGATTATAAAATCATTAACTTGTAAAACTTTAGCTATTGCCTGTGACTCCTAAATTTAGTCATTTTTTGGAATGAAAATAAGATGAAATGAAAAAGAGGTTATAGGTCATTGTAGAGTAAGTTTTCTGAAGCCATGATTAGTGCTAGGTTATTCAATTTTTCTCTACACCAGAATAGTAAATCAAAATATAAAGATCATCATAAATATGGAAAATAAAACTCAATCAATAGATTACAAAGCAATGTCATTAAATGATTTAGTTCAAAGTTTAACGACCTTAATTGAAGGAAAACCAATACAAGAAATTAAAGAGCAAGCAAGCATAATAAGGTCTTCTTTTTATTATCAATATAATGAACAATTAGAAGCTGCAAAAAGTTTATTTATTCAAGATGGAGGTAATGAAATTGACTTTGAGTATTCACAACCTATCCAGACCGAATTCAAGAGTTTGTGGAAATCATATGTAGAGAAGAAAAATAATTTTTACAGAAAGTTATCGATGGAGTTAGAGGATAATTTAGTAAAAAGGGAAGACATCATTGCATCTATTAAGACTTTAGTTGATCAAGGAGAGGTTTCAAAAACGTATCAAGAGTTTCAGCAACTTATGTCAGATTGGAAAGGTATAGGTGCCGTGACTTCAGATAAGTATCAAGAAACTTGGGGAAATTATCACTTGTATGTAGAGCAATATTATGATCTACTTCATATAAATAGTGACTTGAGGGCTATTGATTTTAAGTATAATCTAGAAGCAAAGCAAAAAATCATCACACATGCTAAGAGTTTGTTAAGTCATACCGATCCTCAACATGCTTTTAATGAACTACAAATGTTACACAAAGTTTGGAAGGAAGAAACAGGACCTGTTGCCAAAGAGTTTAGAGAAATCATTTGGGAAGAGTTTTCTACTTTGTCTAACGAAATAAATCGCAGAAGAGCATTGATGCTTGAAGAATTGAAGGCAGAGGAAGAAAACAACTTAGCGCAAAAATTGATAAAAATTAATGAAATCACTTCTTTTGATTTTTCAAAAAATAAATCTTTTGGGGATTGGAAAAAAAGTATTGAAATTTTTGACATTTTAAAGAAAGAATTTTTGTCAATTGGTAAAGTTCCAAAAAATAAGAATAAAATGATTTGGGACACTTTTAAAGAAGCTACTAGAGCCTTCAATACGGCAAAGAATCAATACTTCAAGGAAGTTAAAGCTTCACAAAGTAAAGCTGTATTAGCAAAAAAGGCTTTGATAGAAGAAGCAAAGGTTTGGAAAGATTCCGAACATTTTGATGAAGCTACAGAGGTGTATAAAAGGATACAATCCTCTTGGAAAAAGATTGGGTTTGTACCAAGAAAGCAGGCGGATCAATTGTGGAAAGAGTTCAGAGGAATTTGTGATGCCTATTTCGAGAGATTAAATACTGTCAAGAAAGATGGTACTTTAGAGGAACAAGAAAATTTTAAAAATAAGGAGACTTTTTTATTGAAGATAGAAAATGAGGAAATCAATGTTGATAATTATAAAGAGTTCTTAAAAGATTGGTTAGACCTTGGTTCAGTTCCCTCTCAAAAAAACAAAATAGATCAAGATATTTTAAACGCAATTACACATAAAATGGTTTTCCTAGAGGAAAACATAGACAGGGATTTCATAGAGTATCAGTTAAAGATGTCCTACTTATTTGCTATTGATAGTAAAAAGCTAGGCACTGAATACAATCATTTAAGAACAGATATAGATCGTTTTACAAAAGACTTAAAGCAGTTAGAAAACAATCTAGGGTTCTTTTCTAACAGTAAGAAGAGTAATCCCCTGCTAGAAAGAGCAATGGCATCTATTGAGCTAGAAAAAAACAAATTGCAACTGGCTAAGAAAAAGATGAAATACTTAAAATCACTTCAATAAATATTGGAGTGATTTCATACTCTATTGTTTTAATAATTTCTTTCTAATCCTACTTAGTTGTATTGGAGTAATTCCCAGGTGTGAGGCAATTTGGTATTGAGGAATAAGTTGATCAATGTTTTTTATCGTTTCTCTCAGGATCAAATAGCGTTCTGTAGCATTTTTAGATAGTAGATCAATTAGAGATTTTTCTAAATTTGTATATTCTATTTCTAGTGCTTTATACATAAATTCCCCAAAAACTGGATATTCGTTTCTTAATTCAGCAAGATGGTCTACAGTAATTTCTGCAACTACAATATCACTGAGAGCTTGGCATGCAATTTGGGCAGGTTCTTTGTCCATCGCTGATTTTAGCGATCCTGCCAATTGTCCCGGAGCTTTGATAGATTTGTTGATCTCACTACTTTGAAGCTTCATATAAGTCCTTGTAATCCCGTCAATAATAAAAAACAACTTATTGTTAACAGCTCCTAGTTCCGAGAGGTGTTCTCCGTTTTTATAAGACTTGACATGGACAGAGCTGAGGAGTTTTTTAAGGATCTCTTCTGGCAGTGGATATATGTTGTTAATGAAGTTTAAAAATAATTCCATAGTAGTTGATGATAGAATGTGTCCTTAACAAATGTATATTATTTTAAGTAACAATCCACGTAATCAGTAAACAAATGGAGTAAAAATCCCAACGCTAATAAATTTGTTTTTTTAGGGTATAATAATATCAAATAACCAATGAAAGCATAGGTAGAATGCATAAAATGAAATCCTATACTACATCTGTTGGGGTCAAAAATTGGATTTGCTAGTAAGTGATCTAAATCGATGAGCATTGTTGACAGTAAGATGATCCAATTTCGCTTCCATTTCTTCGGATTGTACAAATAAGCAATAATTATAGGAAATAAAAAATGGAGTCCATAATGGATAAAAAACCTACTAGATAACATGTTTTAAATTTAGATTTTCTAAATACATACTTGCATTAGGACCTTCCATGAACAGTAGATCTAGTACGCTCAAATTTTCTATAAATCCATATTTGTGATCAAACATTTGAACGTATTTAGGAAAATTAATTTCTAGTTCTTTTTTAGTAGCTATCCATCCTCTGATGTCTATTCTGTTGGAATGGTCATGTAAGAACTTGTCTGTTTGTGTGAATGGCCTTGTTTCTTGCAAAGCATCCATAATAAAGTCGTTTGTTTTTTTAAGTAATTCCCATAAATACTTATGTTTTGTGGTAAAAACCTCCATCAAATCACTTTCATAATATTCATAAAAAGGAGAAGTTCTGTATGCTGATTGTAGTGATCTTAAATGATTTTTTTGCCAATCCTCATCATAGCTTAATTCTACTTCTGTAATGTTTTTTTTTACTCCCTTAGCCCCTTTGATAGGAATGTTTAGGAGTAGTTTTCCGTTTGCACTATAGATATAGCAACGTGTTTGGTAGGTTTGTTTCATGAAGCTACCCTGTGTTTCAAACTCAGTCGTATTTGCCTGTAGAACAGCAGCATAATGAGCTATGGGAGCAAAGTATGCGGGCTGTACCAAAAGGTTTGCTATCATAATGTTATTTTCTTCGTTTTATAACTTCTTTCCCTACGTAGTATAAACCAAGTGATATTAAGAAATAAATAAAATATGATTTAGGAGCTCCTTCGCCTCCAACGGTGGTAAATAATCTTTCCCATCTGATTTTTTTGTTGATTGCAGTTTCATTTTGGTCTAAACTCATCCAAATGAATACAGGCTTTCCTACCACATGGTCAAAAGGGGTATAGCCCCAATAGCGAGCATCTAAAGACCCCTGTCTATTATCTCCCATCATCCAAAAATAGTCCTGTTTAACGGTGTATTTGTTTGTCTTTATCCCATTGATATAGATGGTGCCATCCTTCTCGATGTTAAAGTCATTTTTTTCGTATTCACTTATTATTCTTTCATAAAAAGGAATTGTTTTTTTGTTTAGTTTTAACACATCTCCTTTGGCGGGTATGTATATGGGTCCAAAGTTATCTTGACTCCAACTGTACATAGGAGAGTGTGGAAATATACTGGGGTCGAATGATCCTTTAGGTTCAATGTTTCTTTTGATAGAAATGACTTCAGGAGTCTGTTTCATTAGTAAAGCATGCTCTTTGTCTAAATTGATTCTATAGGTAGTTTCAACGTTTTTAATATTTTCGTCTGTAAGGTTTAGATCTCTCTTTAATTGATGTAAGGCTTCTTTTGTTGGTATGCCAAACCTATTGTGTTTTGATGTTTTTAGTCTAATACAATACAAGTCCTCTTTTTTATTTTCTTCAATATTCTCTAATCCTAAAATATAGTAAGGGTTATAAATAGGGGTACTGGATCCCTCTGGGATGTAATTGTGTTTGTTTTTTTCTAAGCCTGCTAGCGTTTTTACTTGATTTAAGTTCAAGTATAAATCGTTAACACATTCAACATTCCATTCATTTGGATTTACTCCATAGGTACTGTATATTTTCTTAGCGTCTAAAAGTTCTCTTGTTTTTACAGTATAGTAGAATTGAGGTTTTGCCCTGTCTGGCAATGTAGTTCTTTCTCCATTGATAAAAATGTAACCATTTTTAATTTCTAGGCTATCTCCAGCAACACCTACGCAACGTTTTACATAGTTGGTCTTTTTATCTATGGGTTTGTAGGTAAATTTGTTAGAGTTATCTCCCCACATTAGTGCTAAGGAGTCAGAAGGCCAATTGAATACTACAATTTCATTTCTTTTAATATCTTGAAAACCAGGCAGTCTCATGTATGGTAACTCAATTCCTTTGACATAGGATCTTATTCCAGTTCCAGGAATTGAATCATGAACCATGGGCAATGAAACTGGGCTGACAGGAACTTTGGCTCCATAGTGAAATTTACTCACAAACAGGAAATCACCTATAAGTAAAGATTTTTCTAATGATGAGGTTGGAATAGTAAAAGGTTGCATGATGTATGTATGTACAAAAGTTGCCGCAGCTATTGCAAAAGTGATAGAGCTAATCCATTCTCCAGTTTTACTTGCTGGTAGTGTGCTTCGATTGGCATTATATTTTAATTCTTCTATAATCACATAGTTCAAATAAAAATTATAGAACCCTAAAGACAAAATGGCTAGCCAAGTATCTTTTGTGTCAAATTTTCTAAAACTACGAGCAATTTCCACCCAAATCACTGGAAATATCAGCAGGTTGATAACAGGGATGAACAATAAAATAACCCACCATTTAGGCCTGTTTATAATTTTCATCAAGACCACAGCGTTATAAACTGGAATCAAGGCTTCCCATGATTTTCTACCTGCTTTTTGATATAGTTTCCAAGTAGCAGAAAAGTGTAATACTTGAATAATTAAAATAAATACAATCCAGTTCATTTGTTTGTTTTTATATTATAGTCCTAATACATCTCTCATAGAAAAAACACCAGGTTTTCCAACCAACCATTCCGCTGCTATTACTGCTCCTAAAGCGAAACCTTGTCTGTTGTGTGCGGTATGTTTTATCTCAATACTGTCTACCTCTGAAGTGTAGTCTACGGTATGAGTTCCAGGAACTTCTGGACTACGAATTGCTTTGATAGGAATGTTCGATTCCTCTATTGCTCCATCTACTTCCCATCCTTCATATTTCGTATGTTCAATAACACCTTCAGCTAAAGTGATTGCAGTTCCACTTGGCTCATCTAGTTTTTGTTTGTGATGAATTTCTTCCATACTCACATCATATTGAGAGAGGTTTTTCATCATCTTAGCCAAATGTTGATTGAGTTCAAAAAAGATATTCACGCCTAAACTAAAGTTAGAGGCATAAATAAATCCTCCTTTTTTTTCGTTACATAGCGCAACCATATTGTCATATTCTGCCAACCAACCAGTTGTTCCTGAAACAACAGGTACATTGTTGTTGAAACAGTTTGAAATATTCTTTACTGCTACAGAAGGAATACTAAAATCTATAGCAACATCAGCTAAGGTAATGTCATATTCTTTGGTGTTTTCATCTACCTTAACCACAATTTCATGTCCTCTACTCACAGCTATTTTCTCAATAGTCTGTCCCATTTTTCCGTATCCTAGTAATGCTATCTTCATTCTTAAAATTTAAGATTTATTGCTAACCCTGTGTAATGATTTATTGATTGACCATCATTCATTAGTTTGGGGTTAAATGTTATTTTATCGGTAATATTAAATTGCAGCAAGTGTGCGTCTATACTGGCTTCTAAAATTTGTAAAACATACAAGCCAACAAAAGTTAACAAGGAGGTGTCTCTATTTCTTTTCAAAAAAGTTTGTGCTCTTTCTAGACTAGCATCAGTAAAAACATCATAAAACTCATCTTCTTTACCAGCGGCTCTTAGTTTGAATGCTTTTCGGTACCTTTTGTAAGCCTTACCGTTCAAGTCATAGTAATAGATACTGCTTGCCAAAGCTCCATAGACAATGGGTATTTTCCAGTAACGTTTGTTATAGGCTTGTCCTAGTCCTGGTAAAACAGCTGAATAGAAAGCAGCTTTGGCAGGGGTTAATGGATCAAAACTATCAGTGTCTTCTAAAAAAGTCTGACTATCCATTGAAAGCATGCTAGATTCTTTTTGCGAAAAACAAAGTTTGGTAGCTATTAATAATATGGCTATTGGTGTTTTATAGGTCACTGATATCTAATAAAGCTTTTATTTTATTGAAATCTTTTTCAGATGAAAATGAAATTGAGATCTTACCTTTACCATTAGCATTTGCACTAATGGCTACTTTTTGTCCAAAAAACCGATCAAACTTATCTTGGTTTTCATTGACAAAGGTAGGCATTGCTTTGGAAATAGATTTACTTGGTTTTTCTTTTTTTAGATTGGCAACCAAAGCTTCTGTTTGCCTGACAGACAACCCATCCTTCAGTATCTTTTCGTAAATTTCCAGTTGCTTGCTGGTTTGGTCTAAATTGATGATAGCTCTACCATGACCCATACTGACAAATCCATCTCTCATTCCTGTTTGGATAATGGGATCTAGTTTAAGTAAGCGAAGATAATTCGTAACTGTAGAGCGTTTTTTTCCAACACGACCCCCTAATTCTTCTTGTGTCAATTTGATATCATCAATCAATCGCTGGTAAGACAAAGCAACTTCTATTGGGTCTAAGTTTTTTCGTTGAATATTTTCTACCAATGCCATTTCTAGCATTTCTTGATCATTTGCCAAGCGAATATAGGCAGGAATGGTTTTGTTTCCAATCAGTTTTGAGGCTCTAAATCTTCTTTCTCCTGAGACCAATTGAAATTTATCTTGTACCCTGCGAACTGTAATGGGTTGTATTACTCCTAGGGTGCTGATGGAATTCGCTAATTCTTTTAGTTCTTCTTCATCAAAATAGGTTCTAGGTTGAAAAGGATTGACTTCTATTTGATCTAATCTTAGTTCTATGATGTTACCAACGATCTCAGTGGCTTTTTCATGATCAATTGAGCGAACAGTCATGTTGTTTTCTTTCAATAAAGCCGAAAGACCTCTTCCTAATGCTTGTTTTTTTGTTGCTTTTGCCATGTTTCTTAATTCTTTGTTATCACTTCGTTAGCAAGATTTATATAGTTAATGGCTCCTTTGCTTGTTGCATCGTAGGCAATAATGCTTTCTCCATAACTTGGAGCCTCTCCTAAACGAATGTTACGCTGTATGATCGTTTCAAAAACCATTTCATTGAAGTGCTTTTTTACTTCCTCTACAACCTGATTTGATAAGCGTAATCTCGAATCATACATTGTTAACAAGAGTCCCTCAATGTCCAATGATGGATTGTGTATTTTTTGAATGCTTTTGATTGTGTTTAGTAGTTTACCTAAACCCTCCAAAGCAAAATATTCACATTGTATTGGAATGATAACTGAGTTTGCTGCAGTTAAAGAATTTAGGGTGATTAATCCTAAAGATGGAGCACAATCAATAATGATGTAATCGTAAAGGTCAATTATAGGCTTTAGGCTTTCTTTTAACATATATTCTCTTTGCTCTTTGTCGACCAATTCAATTTCAATAGCAACCAAATCAATATGAGCGGGTATAATGTCTACGTTTGGGGAATTGGTTTGAAGGATCGCTTCTGCTGCTGTGCAAGTGTGTTCTAAAACCTCATAGCTACCTTTTTCAATATTCTCAATATCAATTCCTAATCCAGATGAAGCGTTCGCTTGTGGGTCTGCATCGATAATCAATACTTTTTTTTCTAAAACCCCTAGCGAAGCTGCCAAATTTACTGAAGTTGTCGTTTTACCCACTCCTCCTTTTTGATTAGCAATAGCAATAATTTTTCCCATTTAATAAATGTTGTTATTGTATACGTAAAAGTACAATTATTTGTTTGTTGACGAAAATTAAGATCTTCATTAATTTTGATCTGCTCACTACAATATAGTCATTTTTTTGTTTTTCAGCTCTGTTTTTGAAAACTCTATTTTTTATGAGGGATATTTTTTAGAATTGAGGTTAAAAATTTCCAAAACTTTAATGTTGAAGAGATACTCACTCTTTCATCTGGAGAGTGTGCCCCACGTATGGTTGGGCCAAACGAAACCATCTCCATTTTAGGGTAGTGTTTCCCAATGATTCCACATTCTAATCCAGCATGACAAGCATTGATGTTTGGTTTGCTGTCAAATAACTCATGATAAAGGTTTTCCATTGTTTTGATGATACTCGTATTTGGATCGGGATGCCATCCAGGATATGAACCCGTAGTAGTGACATCAAAACCTCCTAATTTAAGGCTAGAAGTTATCATATTTGTTAAGTCTTCTTTTTCACTTTCGATAGAAGATCTAGTTAGGCAGGCAATGGTAATGTTTCCATGGGCAACATTTACAGATGCTATATTGTTTGAGGTCGCAACCAAATCTCCAATATTAGGGTCCATGGTGAAAACACCATCATGGCATGCGTAAATAGTTTGTAGTAATACTGTTTGATCTTGGGGACTCATCCCTGTTTTGGTGATTTTAGATTTGGTTACATCAATATTCATATTTGGTTCTTTGGTGTGCCATTCTGTTAGGATTACCTCAGAAACCTTTTTTAATTTTTGTTTGAATTCTACTGGGTTTTCGATCGCTAAAACACATTCTGACTCACGGGGAATTGCATTGCGTAAATTACCACCATTTAAGGAAATGATTTGAAAGATTTCTGTTTTGTTAATTTCATACAACAGTCTAGTCATTAATTTATTTGCATTTCCAAGGCCTTTGATGATATCCATTCCAGAATGTCCTCCTTTTAAACCATTTAGAACAATTTTATAAAAAGAGTGACGCATGTTTGTATGGTTGGGGATGTATTTTTTTGTCCCGGTAATATCGATTCCTCCGGCGCAACCTATAGTTATTTCATCATCTTCTTCAGTATCCAAGTTTAAAAGTATGTCGCCAGAAATGTATCCGGGTTGCAATTCAAAAGCACCTGTCATGCCTGTCTCTTCGTCAATTGTAAAAAGCGCTTCTAATTCAGGATGCTCAATCGTTTTGCTTGCTAAAATACTCATGATGGCTGCAACTCCAATACCATTATCTGCTCCTAATGTGGTTCCTTTGGCTTTGACCCAGTCCCCATCAACGTACATTTGTATTCCTTGCTTGTTAAAGTCAAAAGCTGTGTTGTTGTTTTTTTGATGAACCATATCCAAGTGTGATTGGAGGGTTACTTTTTTTCTGTTTTCAAGACCTATAGTTGCAGGTTTTTTTATCAATACATTTAAAGATGTGTCTTGGTGTGTTTCTAATCCTAGATGGCGCCCAAAAGCAATCATTGCGTGAGAAATGGCTTTTTCTTTCTTAGAGGCTCTAGGAATGGAGTTGATAAAATCGAAATGAGCCCAAATTTCTTTAGGCTCTAGATATTGAAAGGGATTGTTCATTAGATTTCTATGATGGTTTCAGACATCGGTTTTCTTACTTTTTTCTCTTTGGCCATATAGTCATCGTTTGCTCTAAAGCCTACAGGTAATAAAAGAGCCGACTTTAAATTTTTTGTTTTCAAATTTAGCAGTTCATCAAATTTAGATGGGTTGAAGCCTTCCATAGGACAGGCATCTATTTTTTCTAAAGCGCACACTGTCATTAAATTCCCCAAAGCTATATAAGTTTGCTTTGTGAAACTATCGTGTTTCTCTGATTTGGTTTTCTTTTCAAAGTCACTTTTTAAGAAATCTTTAAAAGGTTTCAAGACTTCTGAAGGTGTGTTTCTTTCCTTTTCAACAAGATTAAAGTAGGCTTCGATATCGCTACTTTCAAAAGTATCGGAATGGCACAAAACCAACAAGTGAGATGCCTCTACTACTTGTTTTTGATTAAAAGCATGTGGCAGTAGCTCTTCTCTCAATTCTTTGTTCTCTATTATAACTAAGCTTAATGCCTGCAAACCGTAGGAGGTAGCAGTTAGATTAAAGCTTTCTTTGAGCGTTTGTAATTGTTCTTTTGATAACTTTTTAGCGCTGTCAAATTTTTTAGTTGCATATCGCCATTCTAGGCTTTCTATGATGTTCGTTTTCATTTGTTTTATTTTTTTACGAAAATAACTATTTATTTTTTAACTTATAGTCAAAATCTTAGATTCTAAAAAGCTATGAAAGAGTCTTTTTTACATTTGGTTTGGCAACAACAGTTGATCCAAAACAAAAAAATATACACAACAGAAGGAGAAGAATTAATCATTCACCACCCGGGAGAGGTTAATCTTCTTCAGGGTCCTGATTTTAGCAGTGCTATGATTGAGATTGCAAATCAAAAGTGGGCTGGGAACATTGAGATTCATCTAAAATCTTCTGATTGGTATGCGCATCAACATCAAAAAGATACAAGCTATAGCAATGTGATTCTTCATGTGGTTTTTGAACACGACATAGAGGTTTTTGATCTACAAAGCAATTCAGTTCCTACTTTAGAACTCAGCACATTAATAAAGGGTTCAGCCCTACAAAACTATAATGAATTGATGCAGCAATCTCAGTATTGGATATTTTGTGAAAACAAGATCAAAGCATTCGATACTTTCAAATGGCAGCATTGGATGGAGCGTTTATACGTAGAAAGATTAGAGCGAAAAGTAGGTGAAATTGAATTGATTTTTAACAAAACAAAACAAGACTGGGAGGCGACATTTTTTTTATTGTTGGCGAAGTCTTTTGGGGGAAATCTAAATGGAGCTATTTTTTTGAAGGCTTTTTCTCAAGTTGAGTTTATAGTAATTAGAAAGCAAATAGCTAATAATAAGACAGCATCGCTGTTGTTTGGATTGTTAGGTTTGTTGAAGGAGTCTTCTTTTGAAGATTTATATTGTCAAATCTTAAAGAAGCGTTTTGATGATCAAAGACAAAAATATCGATTGGAAGAATTCCCATTACCAAAATTGAATTTTTTTGGGTGTAGGCCACATAATTTTCCAACCATTAGATTGGCTCAGTTGATAGCTTTTTACGAAAAGCACAAAACAGTTTTTTCAAAGGTTTTAGGTTTGGGAGAAAACCTAAAGAGTTATCAGGATTTTTTTGACATTGAAATAGACGAATATTGGAAGACACACTATAACCTAGATAAGGTTTCGAAGAAATCGTCCAAAAAAATCAGTAAAAATTTTCTTGATTTGTTGTTGATGAATGTTGTTATACCATTCTTGTTTTTGTACGCAAAAAAAAAGGGTACTGATGAAAGTTATTTGTTAGACCTGATGTATCAAATTTCACCTGAAAAAAATAATATCGTTGCTAAATTTAGTGCGCTTGATGTAAAATCCAAATCTGCTTTAGAAACTCAAGCTTTGTTAACGTTAAAAAAGGAGTATTGTGACAAAGAACGATGCGCAGCGTGTGACTTAGGCGTTCATATTATCGCTTAGTCTTTTATTGTCAATCTCTCTAATTTTCACAGCTTGTGTCTATGCGATGAGTTTATTTAATATAACTTCGGGAATTTACTTGGATTTGCCTCGTGAAAGATTCTGTAAATTTCCTCAAAGATATCGTCGTGTGAAGGCTTTGAAAAATAATCACCATCACTTCCATATGCGGGCCTATGTTCTTTGGCGGATATACAAATTGGTTTGCTATCTAAATAACGATAAGCATTTTGTTCATCTATTACTTTTTGTAATATATAAGCAGAGGCTCCACCTGGAACGTCTTCGTCAATAATAGCGAGTCTGTTTGTTTTTGAAACACTGTTGGAAATGTGGTGGTCTAAGTCAAAAGGCATTAGACTTTGGACATCAACAACTTCTGCGTTTATGCCAACTTGGGCCAGTTCTTTTTGGGCAACTTCCATTACTATTTTTAGCGTGGAGCCATAAGAAACTAGAGTGATATCTGACCCTTCTTTGATGGTTTCGGAGTATCCGATAGGGGTGAGGAATTCTCCAAGATTGTTGGGCATTTCTTCTTTCAAACGGTATCCGTTTAGATTTTCTATGACAATACCAGGTTCGTCAGTTTGGAGTAAACTATTATAAAAGCCTGCTGCTTTGGTCATGTTTCTAGGCACCAACAAGTGAAGACCTCTTAAGCAACTAAGAATTAGTGCCATTGGTGATCCCGAATGCCAAATTCCTTCTAATCTATGTCCTCTTGTTCTGATGATTAAAGGAGCAGTTTGTTTTCCATAAGTTCGGTAACGCAAACAAGCCAAATCATCACTTAAAGTCTGAATAGCATACAATATATAGTCTAAATATTGAATTTCTGCAATAGGCCTCAACCCACGTAAAGCCATTCCTATTCCTTGTCCCATTATTGTCGCTTCTCTGATTCCAGTATCTGCTACACGCAGTACACCATATTTATCTTGCAAGTTTTCGAGTCCTTGGTTTACATCTCCAATTTTACCTGCATCTTCTCCAAAAATAAACAAGTTCTTGTGTTTTTTTAGCAGCGCATCAAAGTTGTCACGAATGATGACTCTTGCATCTACGATCTCCTTAGTTTCGTCATACGAAGGTTCAATTTCTACTATACTAGAGGCTCCTTTTCCGAAGTCGTTTAAAAGTTTGGAACTGTATTTTTCTTGAGCAATGGGTAGGTTTTTTTGCAGCCATTTTTGCAAGATAATTTTACTTGGGATATTTTCTTCTCGAATATAACTGAGTACTTTTCTTGCAGTACCATAGATGTCTTTGCGGTGAACTTCTGAACGGCTAGATTCAGCCATTTTATGGAGATCGTTCTTTAGCTTTTGGATAAAATTTTTGTTTATGCTTTCCTCACAAACAGTATTCAATACTGCATAGAGACTTTCCTCTTCTTCCTTTAAAGGTTTTAAAAAAGCTTCCCAAGCAATTCTTTTTGCTGCAGAGACTTCTTTTTTTGCTCTTTTTTCTATCGCAATTAATTCTTCTTCATTTTCTACAAATTTCAGTACGCTATCTTCAGTAGATAAATCGAAGTCAAGAATCCACTCACGCATCTTTTTATTACAGTCAAAATCTTTTTCCCATTCTAAACGCTCCTTACTTTTGTAGCGTTCGTGAGACCCAGATGTGGAATGACCTTGAGGTTGTGTCACTTCGGAAACGTGAATCATTACAGGAACATGTTCTTCTCTTGCTATTTGTGAAGCTTTGGTATACGCTTCAATAAGACTTGAGTAATCCCATCCTTTAACGTTAAATATTTCTATTCCTTTAGTATTTGTATCTCTTTGAAATCCTTTTAAGACTTCAGAAATGTTTTCTTTGGTTGTGTGGTGTTTTTGATGTACCGAAATACCATATTCATCATCCCAAATACTGGTGACCATAGGAATTTGAAGTACTCCAGCTGCGTTAATTGCTTCAAAGAAGTGCCCTTCACTTGTGCTTGCGTTTCCAATGGTTCCCCAGGCAACTTCGTTTCCATTTTTACTAAATTTATCATACCCTTTTTCTATAGATTTCTCTTGTCTGTATAGCTTAGAGGCATAGGCTAGTCCTACCAGACGGGGCATTTGTGCTGCGGTACAAGAGACATCAGAGGCTGTGTTGTATTGCTCAGATAAATTTTTCCATTCTCCTTTTTCATCTAAACTATGAGAAGCGAAATGACCTCCCATTTGTCTACCTGCAGCAAAAGGTTCATGTTTGATATCTGTGTGAGCATATAAGCCCGCAAAAAATTGTTGTGGGGTGAGTTCTCCCAAAGCCAACATAAACGTTTGGTCTCTGTAGTATCCGGATCTCCAGTCACCTTTTTCAAAGGCTTTGGCCATGGCAATTTGAGGGAGTTCTTTTCCATCACCGAAAATTCCAAATTTTGCTTTTCCTGTAAGGACTTCTTTTCGACCCATTAAACTACACTCACGACTGAGTACCGCGATATAGTAATCATTTAAAATTTCCTCTCTAAATTGATGAAAAGTAAGTTCTTGTTCGTTATTTGGGTCAACAGTTACAGGCATGTGTATGGCTATTTGCAAAGTTGCGAAGTTAAGTATTTATAGTGGGATAATAAAGTCACAAAAAATGGGTTACTTTAAAAGGCTAAAACAACTGTTGTTTGAAAAATCTAATTAGAGGTTGGGTTTTTAGAAGAATCGTAAATCGTACCTTTTTAAAATAATTTATATCTCGGGTTAAAAAACCTTCTTTATTGTATAAAGGGAAATGAATTTCGAAAAGGTTTGGAGCAAAGTTAAGTCGAATTCCTCCCTCATAATCAAAAACAGTGACTTCACTTTTGTTTTTTGACAACGAGATGTTGTTAAACGCTTCTACCCATCTTACAATTCCAATACTAGTATTGATACTTGTCAGCCATTGGTTAGAGAAACCAGATCCATTTTGAGTAACAAATCCTCCCTCTGCTCTGACATATTGCTGTGTCAGAAAACCACTACTTTCAGACCTCCCTAGATAGGGAAGTTCAAATAAGTAGTCATTAGCAGTGTGTTGGTTGAAACTAAAATAATCACTCATGGTAGTATTTCTCAAGAATAGTCCTCCAAAAAATCTAAATTCAACAGGGTGTTTTCTATTTGTCAAGTGCCTGTACCTAAAAAGGGTTGTTATCTTTGAAAACCTCGTGGCTATTTGGGTACTTAAATTAAACTTATAGTCATGAATTAGCTGATTTTTTCTAAAGTCATAACTTAGTTTTAACAATTGGTATTTGTCATCATCTGTTGCAATGGTATTTTTATTTACTTCTTTGTTGATTCCTAAAAAGCGAGCCGTAATTTTGTTGGTACCAAGGAATCGTATGTTTTTTTGTTTAAAGCTAACCTCTAAATAAGGTGAGATTACATTGTAATTTAAATTTTTTGTATAGTGATAATTACTACCGTTTATTCCTATCCTTGTTCGATAGATTCTTGTCTTCTCAGGATAAACAGCGTATGAAATGTTAAAGCCGCCAGTTAAACTCTTACTTGCTGTACTCAAAGTAGGCTTTAGTTTGTATTCGAAGTTTTTGGGGATGAACGCTTCGTTCTGTATGCCAATCCCTAGAATAATTCCATCATAATAATTATAGGACAGCTCAGGGTTTACAAACACTTCATTTGAGTTAGGATCATTCAAATCTTTTAATAATTTGATTTTTAATGGGCGTTCAAATAGTTTGGGTTTTGAGTTTTTCCAGTTGTTTCTTTTGTTTATTTCAGGATAATCATTAAGATAATTTAAAGTGATTTTATCGAAATGGTCATTTTTGATTGCAATTTTCTTGAGGTCAGTAAACCCATCTGTCCAGATTTTGCTTTTTACAATATTGTTTTTCAAGCCATAAATTGAAACAGGGGTCTTGATGCTTCTTTTGTTTTGGAGTGTTATGTAAACACTATCTTTTTCAAATGCTGCGCTGGCTATAGTATGATCTATTTTTTTGTTTGAATAGATCCATTCTTTCATGAACCAAGTAAGATCTTTTTTACTGTTTTTTTCTAAAACATGAATGAGGTTTTCAAGGTTGTTTTTTTTGTTGATGTTTTTATGGATGAATTCTTTTATTGATGCTTCCATAATTTCTTTACCAATGTATTGTTCCAAAAAAACAAACCCCAATCCCGATTTGTATGGCGTAATGATTTTTTTGTTATAATTGGATTGATTTTCCAACAGAGTCATAAGGCTTTGATCCAAGTTTTCCCTTGCTGTAATTTGGTGAACGATAGAAAATTTATCTGCAAATTTACTTTTGGCCAAATTCATAGATTTAAGTCCCCAAACTTTAGATAGACGTCCAATCATTGTTGCATCGGGGAAATAGTGGTCTAGATATTTGATAAACATATAGTTTTTTATCCCCTCGTTAAAAGCGTAATCTTTGTACTTGTTGCTCAAAATCATCTGATCTACATATTCAGAACTTATCGTTTTAAAAAACATCAGCTCCCAAGTAAAGTCTTCTTCAAATGGATGTAAAAATTTGGGTAAGTATTTCAATTCATAGATGGGGTTCTGATTGTAATTCTCTTTCTCAACTAGAATTTGTTTTCTAGGAAGATTGCCAAGATGTTTTTTTAAAAAAAACATCATTTGTTGTATTTTGTTCTTCTGGAAATCAATTTCAAAGTCTTCAGAGAAAAAGTCAGTTATAATTTTAGTTTTCTCATTTTCCAAAGTCAAATAGGGCCTTAAAAATGAGATGCTAATATCAGTATTCACTATATTTTTTCCATAGAGCTGATAATTTAAAACCTCACGCCCTATCGTTTTTTTTTGATGGAAATTACTATGAACCTGATAACCAATTGGAACTTTTATTTTAATGGTGTAATCAGTAGGTGGGTTGTATTGATAATTTAAATTTTTATGAGAATCTAAGATCCATCGATTTTCGTAAGGTGCAGGAGTGATATGCCAATCTTTTAAATAGTAATCGATATCTTTTTTACCATTTCCTGTGAATTTTGAATGTGGTATTTTGATCACATACCTCAGCGATAATCTGATATTCTCTCCGGGGTTTAATTTTTTATTGAGGTTTACCCGGATCAAATCCTCTTGTAGGGTAAGAGAGTGGTAGTTGAGGTTTTGATTTTTGTTTTTGATACTATTGACTTGAGAGTACCCTCTATCTTCATCTTTTGAAAAGTAAAAATCAGTTTTATAATCTTCTAACAATCTTTTGGCTAGTGGGGTTTTATCATTCTTATAGCTATTGGCCCAATTTCTTAAAATAACGGTTTTTAATGTATCTTGACTTGTGTTGTAGTAAGTAATGTGTTGGCTAATTTTTAGAATGTTTTTTTTAGAAAACAATTCAGCTTCTATCTCCATTTGATTATTTTGGCTGTAGAGATTTAGACTGATGAGAATGGAAAGTAGGGGTAGTAACTTCATTAATTTCTAATTCCTGTTTTGATAATGACGGGCAACGTATTCATTGTTTTTTAAAAATATAAAATTAAATATCAATCTTTATTCGTTAGCAATGGATTTGTTTTAGGTGAATCATAGCTCTTTTTTTAGGAATTGAGCAGTATGGCTTTTTTTATGTTTAGCAATTTCTTCGGGCGTTCCTTTGCATATAATTTTGCCTCCTCCTTTTCCTCCTTCGGGGCCAATATCAATAATGTGATCGGCAAGCTTAATCACATCCATATTGTGTTCAATAACTAAAACTGAGTTTCCTTTGTCAACTAATTTTTGGATGACATCCATCAATACTCGTATGTCTTCAAAGTGAAGTCCTGTAGTGGGTTCATCTAAAATATAAAAAGTATTCCCTGTATCTCTCTTAGACAATTCTGCTGCCAATTTGATACGTTGAGCTTCTCCTCCTGATAAAGTTGTCGATTGCTGACCTAGGGTAATGTAGCCTAAGCCTACCTCTTTTATGGTTTTTATTTTTCTGTGAATTTTAGGGATTTGATCAAAAAAGTCAACTCCTTGGTTGATGGTCATTTCTAAAACATCAGAAATAGATTTTCCTTTGTAGCGAATCTCTAAGGTTTCCCTATTGAATCGTTTTCCTTGACAAGTCTCGCAAGCAACATGTACGTCAGGTAAAAAATTCATCTCTATGACCCTCATTCCTCCTCCTTCACAAGTTTCACATCTTCCTCCTTTAACATTAAAAGAAAAACGTCCAGGCTTGTAACCCCTTATCATTGCTTCAGGAGTCTTGGCAAATAAGCTTCTTATTTCGTCAAATGTTTTGGTATAGGTAGCGGGGTTAGATCTTGGAGTTCTCCCAATAGGAGATTGATCAATATCGATAATTTTATCGATGTGTTCCATACCCTCAATACTCTTATACGGATGAGGTTTTTTTACTCCATTATAAATGTGTGCGTTTAAGATAGGATAGAGTGTTCCATTGATTAGTGTTGATTTTCCACTACCAGAAACTCCGGTAACACAAATTAATTTTCCGAGTGGAAAATGCGCCGTTACGTTTTTTAGATTATTTCCAGAAGCACCTTTGAGTATCAATTCTTTTCCGTTTCCTTCTCTACGTTTTGCAGGAACTTCAATCTGTTTTCTTCCGGTTAAATAGTCCGCTGTCAATGTTTCTACTTGTGCAAAAAGGTCGTAATTGCCTTCACTTACAATTTGCCCTCCATGTACTCCCGCACCAGGTCCGATATCTATAATGTGATCAGCACGTTCCATAATGTCCTTATCGTGCTCTACGACTAGGACAGAATTACCAACGTCACGTAATTGTTCTAATGAATTTATTAATTTTTCGTTATCTCGTTGGTGTAAACCAATACTTGGCTCATCAAGAATGTATAGAACACCTACCAACTGAGAGCCAATTTGAGTGGCCAATCGAATACGTTGTGCCTCACCACCGGATAAAGATTTAGAAGTTCTATTGAGTGTTAAATAATCTAATCCCACGTCAAGTAAAAACTGAATCCTAGTCTTTATTTCTTTGATAATCTCTGAACCAATAATCTTTTGTTTTGGACTTAGTTTATGATCGATTTTGGAGAACCAATCCCCAAGTTCTTTGATGTCCATGGATGTTAGTATCCCCAAGTCGTAACCGTCAATTTTAAAATAAAGGGATTCTTTGCGCAGACGACTACCTTCACATTTGTTACACGTCACCTCTTTCATAAAATCTTTTGCCCAGCGTTGGATACTTTTAGAATCTGTGTTTTGGTGTTGGTTTTTTATAAATGAAACAATTCCCTCGAAGTCTATTTGATAATTTTTTGTTACTCCTGCTACCTTCGCCTTGACTTCTATTTGATCTTTGCCCCCGTTTAGAATAATATCCATAGCTGTATCTGGAATTTTAGCAATGGGATCTTTTAGGTCAAATTGATAGGCATTAGCAATGGTTTCTATTTGTTTGAAAATCCAAGTTTTTTGTTGCTTACCTAGGGGTATAATTCCACCTTCTTTGATTGATATGCTACGATCTGGAATTATTTTTTTCAGTTCAATTTCTGCAACATTCCCTAATCCGTTGCATTTAGGACAAGCTCCTTTAGGAGAATTGAAAGAGAAGGAGTTAGGTTCTGGTAGCGGGTATGAAATTCCTGAGGTAGGGCACATCAATGCTCTACTAAAGTAACGTGCATTTTTCTCCTTAAATTTCATGACCATTAAAACTCCATCCCCTGCATACATTGCAGTTTTAATCGTTTCCTCCAAACGTTTTTCTTGTGATGAATTAATGATTAGTCTGTCTACAACAATTTCAATGTCATGGGTTTTGTAACGGTCTACTTTCATACCCTTGACGATCTCTAAAATCTCACCATCCACACGAACTTTTGTAAAGCCTTGTTTAGCAATTTGTTCAAACAATTCACGATAGTGACCCTTTCTAGACTTTACAACTGGAGCAAGAATTAACGTTTTTTCACCCTCGAAATCTTTTAGGATTAACTCCTTGATTTGTTCATCGGAATAACTCACCATTTTCTCATTGCTATGATAAGAATAAGCATCAGCCACGCGAGCGTAAAGCAAACGTAAAAAATCATAGATCTCCGTAATCGTTCCGACGGTTGATCTTGGACTTTTGTTGGTGGTTTTTTGTTCGATGGCAATGACTGGAGATAGGCCGTCAATTTTATCAACATCAGGTCTTTCTAAACCTCCTAAAAACTGACGCGCATATGCTGAGAAAGTTTCTATATATCGTCTTTGTCCTTCTGCGTAAATTGTGTCGAAGGCTAACGATGATTTTCCACTACCACTCAAACCAGTAATCACAACTAGTTTGTCTCGAGGAATTTTAACATCAATATTTTTTAAATTATGAGCTCTAGCTCCTAAAACTTCTATAGATTCGTTAGGTGTCATGTGTTTTTTCAAAAAGTCAAAGTTAAGACTTTTTTAGAGCCATTCGTAAAAGGATGAAAAGATTAAAGCTTATAAGTTTTTTATGGAGATATCTAACCAATAAATTCGATCTTTGATCCAATCCTCTAGGTGCGTTATTTCTTCTTGATAGGTGTTTCCAACATATATATTGGGCCAAATATACTCTCCTAAAATAGGCCATGTGTTAAAATTTCTCTCGAGAGCTCCAGTGTTTGTTAAAATCTTTTGGTAAGTATCAATTTTTCTCAAAATATTAGATTCGGAAAGTGCGCCCCCTCTCAATTCTAACCATCTTTCTTTCAGTTTAATTTTGTAATTAGGGTCTTCCAGAAGTCGTTCCCACCAGAACGGTATGGGCCAAGGTCCTCCACCTCCACATCTTTCGTTTTGCCTATGTTGCCAAACGTTAGTTGCTCCATTGTTACAAAAGTCGTCATTTCCAAAGGCAAGATTATAATCCCAGAGAGGTCCCATGCTCAGTTTTTCATTTTTGTCTTTAACCAACCAAGTGCTAATTCTAAAACCATCGACATTGTTGGATAGCTCTGTAAGCAGAAAATAATCTATGAAACTTTCAGTATTTATATAAGCATCATAACCAATAGTAGGGTTGGTGAAATTTACAGAGGCTAGGGCATCTTCAAAATTTGCTACATAGCTGGATATGTAATTTTTTTGTTGTGTTGTGATTTTGTCTTTACTTGGGTAATCATACAGAAACCTGACCTTTTCATAGGCATTATTAGGGTGGTGTTTGGAGACGAAAGAATTGGTGCTGTTATATACAGCACCTTCTCCAATGTCAGATTTGTCAATTTTAAGAATGTAACCACCCGTTACAGATGTTCCAGAATTTTCATCTATTTTTAGCTTGTTGATGTTGATTCTGTTCTTATCTCTTTTTAATTTTTCCATCAAGATATATATCCCTTTGTAGGAGTCATTGATGCTAACTTCTACAAATTTTGTTCTACTAGAGTATCTACCAATGTCTTTTGAAAGGTCATGCATAAGTATGTTTCTTATCAATGTTTTGTCGCTGTAGGGTGCGTAAAGAATCCAATCTTCTTCTTCCGGGAAATCAAAAAAGGCAACATCTAGATCTTCGTTGGTCGCATCTCTAGTTTCAAATCCGTATGATTTTTTCGGAAAGGTTTGAGAACTAGAACCTCTAGTTTCGATAGCAATTTTGCCGTTGAATGTTTCGGTTTCATCTTCTGAAATGGTCATCACAGCATCAATTTTATACTCGTCTTCAATCGTAATGCCCAAAGTGTTTATTTCTATTTGTGGTAATTGATCTTCAGAAACAACCACGATAGGGGTGTTTTCTTCGTTTTCGGTTACTTCTGGAATAGGATCATCGCTACAGCTTAAGATAGAAATCAATGTAACAATAAGGGGTAATTTTTGGGTGAGGTAGGTTTTCTTCATTTTGCAATTTACATTTTTAATCTTTAATGTTGGTTTCGGGGGAATATACAATTCAAATAAGATTTTGATTTGAGTGAGGTTAAATCTTCATGGTCAATCCAATTCTTTTGTTTTCAAGGTCTATCTGAATAATTTTTATCGACACAATCTGGTTGAGAGACAGGATATCACTCGGTGATTTTATGAATTTGTTTGTGATTTGAGAAATATGTACTAGCCCATTTTCTTTAATCCCTAAATCTATGAAAGCACCAAAGTTTGTAATATTGGTTACTTGTCCTTGTAAAATCATTCCCATAGTCAGATCATGAATAGTTGTGATGTGTTTGCTAAACTCCAATTGATCATCTTGTACTCTGGGATCTATATTTGGTTTTGCGAGTTCGTTGAGTATGTCCTGCAAAGATAGTTTTCCAATTTCTTTTTCTAAATATTGGTCTTTAGCTAGATTTAAAACCTCTGGATTTCCGATTAGGTCCTCTATTCTTATTTTTTTTTGTTTTGCTATTTTTCTTACGTTATTGTACTGTTCTGGATGGATACCGATTTTGTCAAGCGGTTCTTTTCCATCAACACGTAAGAATCCAGCACATTGTTCAAAAGCTTTATCACCCAGTCGAGCAACTTTTTTTAATTCTACTAGGGTATTAAATTCCCCATTTTTTAAACGGTGCGAAACAATATTATTGGCCAAGGTGGGCCCAATGCCCGAAATGTGCTGTAGAAGGTGTTTGTTTGCAGTGTTTAGTTGTACCCCTATTCTGTTTACACATTTTTCTACCACGTGATCTAATTCTGTCTTGAGTAGGGCCTGATCAACATCATGTTGGTATTGACCGACTCCAATAGATTTGGGTTCAATTTTAACCAGTTCTGCTAAAGGATCCATCAATCTGCGTCCTATACTAACAGCGCCACGAACCGTGATGTCGTGTTCAGGAAATTCTTCTCTACCAATCTTGGAAGCGGAGTAGATTGAGGCTCCATTTTCATTGACCAAATAAATAGCGATATCTTTGGGTAAAGGAATAGATTTTATGAAGATTTCTGTCTCTCTACCCGCAGTTCCATTCCCAATAGCTATCGTTTCAATACGGTGTTTCTTGACCAGATTTAGAAGAGATTCTTTGCTTTTTTGTTCTTGTTTTTGTGGAGGGTGTGGGTAGATTATAGTGTCTGCTAATAAGTCTCCTTGTTTGTTAAGGCACACTACTTTACACCCAGTTTTGAAACCGGGGTCAATAGCTAAAACATTTTTTTTTCCTAACGGAGAAGCCAGCAGAAGTTGTTCAAGATTTTTTGAAAAAACTTGAATGGCTTCTATATCTGCTTTTAGTTTTAGATCATTGAGTAGTTCTTTTTCCAGGGAGGGCCTTAGGCTTTTGGTGTAGGTGTTCGAAATCGCTTTTTTTACAATCGAAGCACTTTTACTTTTGTTTTTGATGAAGTTTTTTTCAATCGCATCAATGGCAGTCTGTTTATCAACTTTAATCGTAGTGTTGAGGTACCCTTCTTGAGTTCCTCTCAAAATGGCCAAAATTCTATGTGAGGGCAATTGGTTAGCTTTTTGCTCAAAGTCAAAGTATGTTTTGTAGACTTCTGCTTCCTTTTCTTTGCCTTTTTTAATTTTGCTTTTCAGTATTCCAGTTCCAGAAAATAATCTTCTCAATTGGTTTTTGCTGTATGCATGTCTAGATATCCATTCGCAGATAATATCAATAGCACCCTCAATAGCCTCTCCTTCGGTCTTGATAGCGTTTTGAATATAGGGCTCGGTATTGATGAGTAAGTTTTTTTGAGACATTATAATTCTAGCTAACCCTTCTAGTCCATTTTCTTTCGCGATACTTGCTTTTGTTTTTCGATTGCTTTTATAGGGAGAGAACAAATCTTCTAAATTCTTTTTATCCCAACAATTTTCAATGTCTAAAGCTAGGTTTTTGTCTTTGATTTTTAATTCTTTGATGGTGGTTAAGATATATTTCTTTCTCTGGATCAATTCTTCGACCGCTTTAGCTTCCTTTTGAATTTTGAAAATTTCATGATCTTCTAGACCACCGGTTTGATCTTTTCTATACCTAGCAATAAAAGGTACTGTGGCTCCTTCTTCTAGTAAATTTAAAACGGATTGAATGCTTTGTAAGCTGAATGAAGTATTTTTCGCTATGCGCAAGGGTAACATGACCTGATTCATCATTGTTGCAGTTTAAAAAGAATTGTAAAGATAAAGTAGTGACTTGTTTTTTATGACCTTTCGAGAGATAAATATTTTAACAATTAAAGTTTTTCTCTTCTGTTTTGTTTCAAAAGAATCTACTTGTTGCATAGTCATTACATTTTGTTACCTTGCATAAAATTGATTCTGAAAAATGAGACTAGTAAAAAACACCCGATATTTTTTTGAAAAACATGGATTTGATGTTTCCTCTAGATTAGCAGATAGTATGGGAATCAGAACCGCTAACGTAAGATTGTTTTTTATATATGTATCATTTGTAACTTTTGGGATATCATTTGCCATTTATTTGACATTGGCCTTTCTCTTTCGATTAAAAGATATGATTAGGACGACGAGAACATCTGTTTTTGATTTGTAATAGCATGTTAACTAGCAAGATATATAAAGGCTTAATTTTATTTACAATTGTTCTGCTTATCGGAACCTTGGGATATTGTCTTTTTTTTGATTTCTCTATTTTAGATGCTTTTTTCATGACAATAATTACCACTTCTACAGTTGGTTTTGGAGAAGTGAAACCATTAGATGATTTAGGTAAAATATTTACGATTTTATTAATATTTATGAGTGTTGGAGTATATGGTTATTTGGTAACTGTTATTTCAGATTTTTTTTCAAACAATGTACTTATGGAATCTTTTCGAATCAAGAAGGAATTAAAGGAAATTGCCAAGCTAAAAGGGCATACCATAATTTGTGGTTTTGGTAGAAATGGAAGACAATCATATGACAAATTAAAGAGGTTCAATAAGACTTGTGTGGTCATAGAGCAGAGCGATGATTTTACAGAAACACCAGTATATGAGCATGTCCAATTTGTAAAAGGTGATGCAACCAATGATGATGTATTAAAAAATGCGGGTATAGAACAGGCTTCTAATTTGATTACAGCACTACCTTCAGACGCAAACAATTTATACGTGGTGTTGTCCTCGAGGCAGCTTAATCAGCACCTAAATATTGTAAGTAGGGCCAATGATGAAAATGCTACTAAGAAATTAAAAATAGCTGGAGCGGATCATGTTATTATGCCCGATAAATTAGGAGGAGATCATATGGCTTCGCTTTTGGTGACTCCCGATTTGGTAGAGTTTGTCAATAGAATTAATATGGAGGGAGATTCCAATGCCAATTTAGAAGAAATTTGTGTTGATGAATTGCCAGAGCAATATTTAATGAAGTCGATTCAGGATCTTGATGTTCGCAAAAATTCGGGATGTAATGTGATTGGTTTTATCACAGAAAAAGATGAGTATATTGTGAATCCATCCTCCCAAATGATTTTAAAACCTAAATGTAGGTTGATAGCCTTAGGAAGACCAGAACAGATAAAAAAATTTAAAGAAGTATATGAAGAATTTTAAAGTTAGCACAAAATTGACCCTATTCACGCTTTTTAGCCCCTTGGTTACTTTTGCAAGCGTAGAAGAAAAAATAAACAGTGTTTTTGAACCTTTGGTCAAGATCCTGAGTGACTTGTTTTTTTGGAAGCCATTTTCTTTTTTAGGTTTTGAAATGCCTATGATCGTGTTGTGGTTGATTATGGGTTCTGTATTTTTTACCTTTTATTTGGGGTTTGTCAATTTACGTAAGGCCAGACACGCGATTCATTTGATAAGAGGAGATTATGACAATCCAAATAAAAAGGGTGAAGTTTCTCATTTTCAAGCTTTGGTAACAGCATTATCAGGAACTGTTGGTCTTGGAAATATTGCAGGCGTAGCGGTTGCCATTGTCTTAGGAGGTCCAGGAGCTACGTTTTGGATGATTTTAGCCGGCTTCTTTGGGATGTCTTCTAAATTTGTGGGCTGTACTTTGGGGGTTAAATATCGAGAGATAAACGAAAATGGAGAGGTGTCAGGTGGGCCGATGTATTATTTGTGGAGAGGACTGGAAAAACAAGGGAAAGGTGCGCTAGGAAAAGTCTTGGCTGTACTTTTTGCTATTCTTTGTGTAGGAGGTTCTTTTGGTGGAGGAAACATGTTTCAATCCAATCAGTCCTATGCACAACTCAGCAATGTGTTCCCCGTCTTTCAAGGTTACGGTGCTTGGTACGGAGTGATCGTAGCAATTTTAGTAGGGCTGGTTATCATAGGTGGAATTAAATCTATCGCCAAAGTAACGGATAAAATTGTTCCAGTAATGGTAGGGGTGTATGTGATCGCTTGTTTGATGATTGTGGGTGTCAACATTTCTGAAATTGGTCATGCTTTTTCTCTGATATTAGATGGAGCGTTTACTGGAGAAGGGATAAAAGGAGGGATTATAGGTGTGTTGGTCGTTGGGGTCCAGAGAGCTTCTTTTTCTAATGAAGCTGGAGTTGGGTCTGCAACAATTGCTCATGCAGCAGTAAAAACTGACGAACCTATTACAGAAGGTGTTGTTGCCATGTTGGGTCCTTTTATTGATACGATAGTCATTTGTACCATGACTGCTTTGGTTTTAATTTTTTCTGGATTTGCAGAGCATACCCAGGGATTGACAGGAGCCGAATTGACCTCTGCTGCTTTTTCTAGTGTGTTTCCATGGTTCAGGTATGTGTTGTTGATTGCTATTATTTTATTTGCTTTTTCAACCATGATCTCTTGGTCATACTACGGAATAAAAGCGTTTACCTTTTTATTTAAAAGATTTATAGGGGAAAGAAACGCAGAGATTCTTTACAAGTTATTGTTCTTAGTTTTTGTTGTGATAGGTTCTTCTTCCTCATTAGGTGCGGTAATGGATTTTTCTGATATGATGATTTTAGGAATGGCATTGCCCAATGTTTTAGGGTTGTATTTCTTGGTCAAAGAAGTCAAGATAGATTCTCTGGATTATTTCAAACGTGTCGATTCAGGAGCCATTAAAAAATACAAGTAATAGTGTTAAGATGAAACAGCTTAAAACCCATTTCCGATACTCAAAAAGTCAACGAAATGGGTTTTTTTTATTCCTGCTTATTGTAGTTCTGATTGAAGTGCTTTTGTGGGGGCTTCAAAAGAGCAGCCAAGGTGGATATGAGGTAGAAGCAGAGGTACTTGAAATCCAGTCAGCCTTGGAGGGTATTCCCTCTGATTTACGGCAAACGAAATTTAAAATATATCCTTTTAATCCTAACTATTTGTCGGATTACAAAGCCTATCAACTTGGTATGTCTGTCAAGGAAATTGATAGGTTGATGGCGTTTAGGAAATCAGGACAATATATAAACTCCTCGATTGACTTTCAAAAGGTTACTAAGATTTCAGATTCATTGCTTGCCTGCATGACCCCTTATTTTAAATTTCCTAGCTGGTCAATTCAAAAGAAACCTAAACTCCAAAAAATAAAACGTAAGCCAATAATTGTTAAAGACATCAACGTAGCGACAGTAGAAGCGTTGAAGAAAGTTAGTGGGATAGGAGAAAAGAGGGCAAAGAGTATTATCAAGTACAGAAAACTACTGGGAGGATATACTTATGACCTTCAGTTAAAAGAAATTTGGGGAATTCCTGAGGATGTTTTAATAAGGCTTCAGAGAGAATTTAAAGTTTTGTCTCATCCGAATCTTAAGAAGATAAATGTCAACATTGCAAGTGTTTACGAATTGTCTAAGATTGTTTATATAGATTATAAATTGGCAAAATCAATTGTTGAGTATAGAGCAGAGGTGGCAGAAATTCAGAATTTAGCTGAATTAAAAACAATAAGGGATTTTCCACATGACAAGTTTAACTTAATAAGTTTATATTTGCATGCTTATTAAAACTCAAAATTTTTTTGAATGAATTTCGAAACGAATGAAACCCAAAAAATGATAGCATCATCGATACAAGATTTTGCCAAAATTCATATTGCACCCAATGTTTACCAATGGGATGAATCACAAGTATTTCCTGTAGATTTGTTTAAAAAATTAGGAGAAATGGGTTTTATGGGAATTCTAGTACCAGAAGCCTATGGTGGGTCTGGATTGACCTATCACGAATACATCACGGTGATAGAAGAGCTGTCAAAAGTTGACCCTTCTATTGGTCTTTCTGTTGCGGCACACAATTCATTGTGTACGGGTCACATTTTACAATTTGGTACCGAAGAACAAAAGACCAAATGGTTGCCAAAACTAGCTTCAGGAGAATGGATAGGCGCTTGGGGTTTAACTGAGCACAACACGGGCTCTGATGCTGGGGGTATGAATACCACCGCAGTATTGGATGGAGATCATTATGTGCTCAATGGTTCTAAAAACTTTATCACCCATGCCATCAGTGGAAACATAGCTGTTGTGATTGCCAGAACAGGAGATAAAGGGGATTCTCATGGTATGACCGCTTTTGCTATTGAAAAAGGCACACCGGGTTTCAATTCAGGAAAAAAAGAAGACAAATTAGGGATGAGAGCCTCTGAGACAGCAGAGTTGGTGTTTGACAACTGTAGGGTTCCCAAAGAAAATATATTAGGAAAAGTAGGGGAAGGTTTCATACAATCTATGAAAATATTAGATGGAGGAAGAATTTCTATCGCAGCCTTGTCTATCGGAATAGCAAAAGGTGCATATACTGCTGCTTTACAATATTCCAAAGAGAGGGTTCAGTTTGGAAAACCTATTTCCTCTTTTCAAGGCATCTCGTTTAAGCTGGCCGATATGGCAACAGAAATTGAAGCCTCAGAACTGTTGACCCACAAAGCCGCAGCCAAGAAAGAATTAGGAGAAAAAATGACAACCATAGGAGCGATGGCAAAAATGTATGCCTCAGAAGCCTGTGTCAAGGTGGCAACAGAAGCCATACAGATACATGGTGGTTATGGTTACACGAAGGATTACCCAGTAGAAAAGTTTTTTAGAGACAGTAAACTCTGCACGATAGGAGAAGGGACTACGGAGATACAAAAAGTAGTCATTTCAAGAAATATTTTAAAAGATTAGTTTAGTCTTAAAATAAGACTATATTTGCAGTCCAAAAAAGGAATAAATACACTTAAAATATATTACGACATGAAGGGAGGTGCTAAACTATGTTAATCATACCAGTTAAAGACGGAGAAAACATTGATAGAGCTTTAAAGCGTTTCAAGAGAAAATTTGACCGTACAAAAACAATGAAGCAGCTACGTGAACGCCAGCAGTTTAATAAGCCTTCAGTAGTGAATCGCAAACAAAGAATTAAAGCTTCTTACGTACAACGTTTAAGAACAAACGAAGAACAAGCTTAGTGTTTGTTAAAACGTACAAATCAAAACCCTATGAATTTTCATAGGGTTTTTTTATGTCTTTTGATTTGTCTCACCCTAAAAAGTTGATCCGTTAAAAAATTACCCAAATAGGATTGTTGACTGTATTTATAAAAATTATACTACCCTCACAAAAAAAACACTTAATGGTGTTAAGTGGTTTTTTTATATATTAACTTTACTAAATTCAAATCACAAGAATGGAGTTGTTACAAAAATTTATAGAATACTTAACCCTTGAGAAAAATTATTCCACCCATACCATTACAGCCTATCAAAATGATATTCATGCTTTTTTCTGTTTTGTAGCAAGAGAACATGAGGTGTCTGATCCTTGTTTGGTGCCCTCTGTTTTTGTTAGGGAGTGGGTTCTGGATTTACATGATTCAGGCCTATCAAATAGATCTGTGAATAGAAAAATAACTGCCTTAAAAAGTTTCTATAACTACCTTCAGAAGATTGAAGTTGTTGTTGAAAGCCCCCTTTCAAATCAAAAAAGTTTAAAAAGAGCCCAAAAAGTGATCATTCCTTTTTCTGAAAAAGAAATTGATGCGGTGTTGACACTAGAAGATGAACGATACACACCTTTTGAAAATTTAAGAAATAAAACCATGATACATTTGTTCTATGCTACCGGTATACGACAAGGTGAATTGATGGGGTTAGAAGTTCAAGATGTTGATTTTGAGTCTGCCACGATTAAGGTATTGGGGAAAAGAAATAAAGAACGATTGGTGCCTTTATACCCTGAAATATTGACCCTGTTAAAAACGTATATGGAGCAAAGAGAAGGGATGGAGGTTTCGATACCTAATTTATTCCTCACTGCACGAGGTGGAAAATTGTACAATGCGCTTGTTTATCGTGTAATAAATACCTATTTTAGTGAGGTATCAACAAAAGAAAAAAGGAGTCCTCATGTATTGAGACACTCTTATGCTACAGACATGCTAAGCAAAGGAGCAGATTTGAATTCGGTGAAAGAGTTGCTAGGACACTCTAGTTTAGCCGCTACTCAAGTTTACACCCACAACAGCTTAGAAAAGTTAAAACAAGTTTATAACCAGGCACACCCTAGAAGTGCTAAAAAAAAGTAAAATTATGCAGCTATTCGTTCAGTCCGTAAATTTTAATGCAGACAAAGATTTGATTCAATTCGTAAATGAAAAAGTGGAGGCTTTGGAAAAATTCCACGATAAAATTATAGATGGTGAGGTGTTCTTAAAAGTACAGCAGACCAGTGAGAAAGAAAACAAAGTAACAGAATTGAAGTTGAGTATTCCAGGACATCATTTGATGGTTAAAAAAGAATCAAAAACTTTTGAAGAAGGAATTAGTTTGTGTACGGATGCGATGAAAAGGCAGTTAACGAAGTCTAAAGAGAAGGAGAGAATTGTACACTGATAAAAAAAAGCAAAATAATTTTAAAATGTTTTGCATGATATCTAAAACTTTATAAATTTGCAGTCCGTTAAGATGGTGGGGAGTTTTTATCAACAACCCAAATGCCGATATAGCTCAGCTGGCTAGAGCAGCTGATTTGTAATCAGCAGGTCGTAGGTTCGAGTCCTATTATCGGCTCAAAAAGAGGAGAGAGAGTTCTTTAAAATTATTGGATGGGTGAGATACTCAAGTGGCCAACGAGGGCGGACTGTAAATCCGCTGACTATGTCTTCGAAGGTTCGAATCCTTCTCTCACCACAGAGAGCTTAATTGGTATTGAGTTCTTTCTGATGAAAAATCAGTAAAACGCGAAAGTAGCTCAGTTGGTAGAGCGTCAGCCTTCCAAGCTGAATGTCGCCGGTTCGAACCCGGTCTTTCGCTCAAATTTAAAATCCAAGCCGGTGTAGCTCAGTTGGTAGAGCGCATCCTTGGTAGGGATGAGGTCACCGGTTCAAATCCGGTCATTGGCTCAAAAAGGATTAAAAAGTTTAAAAATAAACACTAATAAATAACTAAGAATTAAAATTAATAATCATGGCAAAGGAAACATTTGACCGTTCGAAACCGCACTTAAATATCGGTACAATCGGACACGTAGATCACGGTAAAACTACTTTAACTGCCGCTATTACTACGGTATTGGCATCAAAAGGTCTTTCTGAATTAAGAGATTTCGCATCTATTGATAATGCTCCTGAGGAGAAAGAAAGAGGAATTACAATTAACACTTCACACGTAGAGTATTCTACAGCTAACCGTCACTATGCGCACGTTGACTGTCCAGGTCACGCGGATTACGTAAAGAACATGGTAACTGGTGCTGCTCAAATGGATGGTGCTATTTTAGTGGTTGCTGCAACTGATGGTCCTATGCCACAAACTCGTGAGCACATCTTATTAGGTCGCCAGGTAGGAATTCCACGTATCGTTGTTTTCTTGAACAAGGTTGATATGGTTGATGATGAAGAATTGTTAGAGTTGGTAGATATGGAAGTACGTGAGTTGCTATCTTTCTACGACTATGATGGAGATGAAACTCCTGTTATCCAAGGATCTGCTTTAGGTGGATTAAATGCTGAGCCTAAATGGGTTGATTCTATCATGGAATTGATGGCAGCTGTGGATTCATGGATTGAAGAGCCAGTTCGTGAGGTTGAAAAAGATTTCTTAATGCCAATTGAAGATGTATTCTCTATTACAGGACGTGGTACTGTAGCTACAGGACGTATCGAAACTGGTGTTGCTAACACTGGAGATACAGTAGACATCATCGGTATGGGTGCTGAAAAATTAGATTCTACTATTACTGGAGTTGAAATGTTCCGTAAGATCTTAGATAGAGGTGAAGCAGGAGATAACGTAGGTATCTTGTTAAGAGGTATTGCTAAAGAGGATATCAAAAGAGGTATGGTAATCTGTAAGCCAGGTTCTGTAACTCCACACGATAAATTCAAAGCTGAGGTTTATGTCTTGAAAAAAGAAGAAGGTGGACGTCACACTCCATTCCACAACAACTACCGTCCACAGTTTTACGTACGTACAACTGACGTAACAGGTACTATTAACTTACCTGATGGAGTTGAAATGGTAATGCCAGGAGATAACTTAACGATTTCTGTTGATTTACACTCACCAATCGCAATGAACGTAGGTTTACGTTTCGCTATCCGTGAAGGAGGTAGAACAGTTGGTGCTGGTCAAGTAACTGAAATTTTATAATCGAAAGATTATTTTTTATCATAATGAAGAGCTTGTTTAGGCAAGCTCTTTTTTTACGGGCGTAGCTCAGTTGGTAGAGCACTGGTCTCCAAAACCAGGTGTCGGGAGTTCGAGTCTCTCCGCCCGTGCAAATTTAAAGAGGTTGTATGTTTACATACAACCTCTTTTTTTTGTTCTTTGTTTTAAAGGTCTGAGAAGGTGCTTTCGTCTCATAATTTATATTTTTACGATTTACAAAATGAATAATAATCAATAAATATATGTTTTTATTAATTATATCATAATTTTATCGTAGATTCAAGATAAATTATTTGATTATGAAAAAAGCACACCTACACAATCTACTTTTTACTTTGTTATTAGTTTCTTCCGGTTATGCACAACTTACGATTGATACCTCAGGGAAAATTGGTCTAGGGTCTTATAGCCCTAATACTAATTATTCTCTCATCGGGAGTTCTTCTCATTTCTATCACACGTATGCCTCATTTGGCTATGTTTATGAATCCTTAGGCATTGGTACAAGTTCCAGTTGGAACTATGCATTAAAAATTCAACCGAACAGAGACGTAAGCAATGTCGTGTATATTTCAGATCCTTATAATAGAAGTCTTGGTCAGACTCTTTATGTAAACGGTGATGCCTACAGTACGGGCGGATGGAATAGCTATTCTGACAGAAGATTAAAGCGCAATGAGCGTTCAATCAATTCCGAAAACCTGTTGACCCAGTTGAGTAAAATAAGAGGAAAACAGTATGAATTTAAAACAGATGCCGAATTGTTGTCCATGCATCGTTCAGGAGTGGCACATTTTCCCGTGGATACTATTTATATTTTAGAAGATCGGATAGACAAGGCTGGGAACACTTTTCAATTGCCGACCGATAAGATTGATCAAATAGTTGTAGATCTGCCAAAATTTAAAAAAGGAAGTCGTTACGGTTTGATTGCACAAGAGGTGTTAACTGTATTTCCAGAGTTGGTCACTCAAGATGAATCTTCTGGTATGTATGTTGTCGATTATCAAGGTTTTATCCCAATTCTTTTAGAAGCTTATCAACTTCAGCAGGATGAAATAAAAGTAATCAAAAGGAAAATGGAAGATTTACACCAATGATGAGAAATGTTTTCAGAAGTGATGAGCGTTCTGTGTTTTGTCTTTTCAACTGTAAGTATTCATTTTTCAAAAAAAATAATTTATGATTGTTCTCTCTACCCTATATAAGCCTAGATATACAAAACCTAGCTTTACTTTTATCTAGTAAAAGAAGGTTCTGATTTACCCTTTGGTTTTTTGTATTTAGCATTGTGTT
>NZ_JBDNAI010000011.1:0-3112 GCF_039768515.1 Wenyingzhuangia sp. | reverse complement strand
TCAAGCATTTTTTCAATTGGAATTGATGCGGCTTTTGCTAATTCCTTTTCTACTTCTATTTCGGGTAATTCGTGTTCTAGACACAAGAATAATTTTTTCATGGTATTCATTCTCATGTAAAAACATTCGCTACAAGCGCAAGTATTGTCTTCTTCAACTGGAGCGGGAATCAAGTGTTTTCCGGGAACTTGTTTGATCATCTCATGTAAAATACCAGCCTCTGTTGCGACAATAAATTTATTTTTTTTGGAGGCTCTTGCGTATTTTAACAAACCAGCAGTTGAACCAATATAACTTGCGGTTTTTAAAATATGGGAAGGAGATTCTGGATGTGCAATAATCTCAGCATCAGGGTGTTCTGCAGATATAGATAGTAGTTTTTCGATAGAAAAAGCTTCGTGGACCATGCAGGCTCCATCCCACAGCACCATATTTCTTCCTGTTTCTTTGTTTAAATAATCTCCCAGATTTTTGTCTGGAGCAAAAATTATTTTTTGATCTTGAGGGAAAGAGTTGATGACTTTTACCGCATTTGATGAAGTACAAACAATGTCACTCATCGTTTTTATTTCAGCAGAACAGTTGATATAGGTAACCACTTTGTGATCGGGGTGTTTTGCTTTAAAAGCTTTAAATTCTGCTGGAGGACAGGAATCGGCCAGAGAGCATCCAGCCTTTAGATCGGGTAATAATACTTTTTTTGTTGGGTTTAATATCTTGGCTGTTTCTGCCATGAAATGTACCCCACAAAACACAATGATATCAGCATCTGTTTTGGAAGCCTCTTGTGCTAATTGTAAACTGTCTCCTACAAAATCTGCAATATCTTGAATGGCTTCTTCCTGATAATAATGAGCTAAAATGACTGCATTTTTCTCTTTTTTTAGACGATTAATCTCAGAAACATAATCTGTGCTGTTTCTGGTGTCGATGTCTAAAAACCCTTTATTTTCTAGATTTTCTTTTGCTTTTGCTAAAGTGTCCATTACATTACTCTTTTGAGATACAAATTTACAAAAAAAGAGCCTATTAAGGCTCTTTTGATTTCATATAGGTTTTATTTAGATTGACCTTACCGCATACTTCCATCCGAATGTGTCTTCTGACTTACCTGTTTGTATATCAGTAATCTTCTTCTTGATCATATCAGAGTAGTAGTTTTGTAATACAGGAAGATCGTAGTCATTTCCTTTAAAATTAAAACTTACTATAGGATTGATCACAGCTGCAGTCCCGGCACCAAACATTTCTAGTAAGGTTCCACTTTTTGCTGCATCTTCAATTTCATATACAGATACGTCTCTAATTTCAACTTTAAGTCCTTCTTTTTCTGCTATAGCAATGACACTTTTTCGCGTAATACCATCTAAGATTCGATCAGATGTTGGCGCAGTAATCAGAGTATCTCCTATTCTAAAGAAAACATTCATTGTTCCTGCTTCTTCAAGGTTTTCGTGCGTGCTAGCATCGGTCCATACGACCTGTTGGTATCCAGCATCATTGGCTAATTTTGTTGGATAAAATTGTCCTGCATAGTTTCCTGCACACTTTGCAAATCCAACACCACCACTCGCGGATCGACTATATTTGTCAGCAAATAATACTTTTACTTCTCCACTGTAGTAAGACTGTGCCGGGGATAAAATGAACATAAACTTGTATTGCTTTGCCGGTGAAGCAGAAACACCAGGTTCTGTTGCAATTACAAATGGACGAATGTACATGGAGCTCCCCTCAGTGGTTTGGATCCACTCTTTATCAATGTTTAGCAATGTTTCTAACCCATCAAAAAACAATTCTTTGGGAAATTCTGGAATTGCCAAACGAACAGCAGACCTGTTTAGCCTAATCAAATTATCTTCGGGTCTAAATAACCAGACGGCACCATCAACAGATTTGTAGGCTTTCATTCCTTCAAAAATAGCTTGACCGTAATGGAATACTTTAGCAGATGGGTCTAGGGAAATGTTTCCATAAGGTCTAATCTGTGCGTTAGTCCATTTCCCATCAATGTAGTCACATTCAAACATGTGATCTGTAAAGTTTTCTCCAAACGATAAATTACTGAAATCTACATCTTTAATTTTAGTAGTCTCAGATTTGGTAATCGTGATGTTCTGGTTGTTAATTCCCATGATTTCGTTTGTAAAAGGTATATTTGTATAGAACAAAAGTAAATATAAAAATTGTAATGTATGCAATAAAAACACTTTTTAACAAAGTATATTAATCCCTATATTTGCAACTGTAATTTCATAAAATTGAAAAGAAAAATAGTCATTACTTCTGATGGGTCTACTACGATTCATTTACCTACTTGGAATGAGAGTTATCATTCCACACATGGTGCTATTCAAGAAGCTTTTCATGTGTTCATAGAAATGGGGTACAAATCAGTCGAAAAGGATTCGTTTTCAATCTTGGAAATTGGTTTTGGAACAGGCCTAAATGCTTTTATCACTTTGTTACAGACAGCTCAAGACATGCGTAATATCAATTATGTTGGTGTAGAGGCTTATCCTGTTAGAGAAGATGAATTGTTAGCGTTAAATTATGTGTCGGAATTAGAGACCAGAAACTTGTCTCACAAGTTTGAAGAAATGCATTTGACTCCTTGGAACAAACCACAAGCGGTTACTCCAAATTTTACTTTAACAAAGAGACAAATGTTTTTTCATAATATTACCGATGTCTCTGCTTATGATTTGATTTATTTTGATGCATTTGGCGCTAGGGTTCAACCTGAATTATGGACAGAAGAGATTTTTGACATCATGTTCAAAGCGATGAAACCGGGAGGTATATTAGTTACTTATGCAGCCAAAGGAAGTGTTAGAAGAGCGATGTTATCTGTAGGTTTTACAGTGGAGAGATTGCCTGGTCCACCAGGAAAAAGAGAAATGTTGAGAGGAACAAAAAAACATATTTAGATGACACAAATTATGAGATCAAAAAGGAAAAAACCCAATCGGTTAAGAGTTATTTTGTTGGTAGCAGTTTTGTTTTTTATTTTGTATTTATTGAAAAATGCAGATTCTCTAACCGCTCAATTTTTTGGAAAGTAATACTTTATTAGGGACTATCCCTCTCGGTCTTTATGTTTCTCCTAATG
>NZ_JBDNAI010000081.1:0-6029 GCF_039768515.1 Wenyingzhuangia sp. | reverse complement strand
TTGCTGACCTATACGAGCAATACCAAAAAAATCCCGACAGTGTTGAACCTAGTTGGAAAAGTTTTTTTCAAGGATATGATTTGGCAAACGAATCATACTCTGATGAAACCAATATTGAAGTACCGCAAGAAGTAAAAAAGGAATTCTTAGTTCTTGACTTGATCAATGGATACAGAACAAGAGGTCACTTATTTACCAAAACCAACCCCGTAAGAGAACGAAGACATTACGAGCCTAATTTAGAAATAGAAACTTTCGGGCTCTCCAAAGACGATTTAAAAACTGTATTTAGTGCAGGAGAGGTTATCGGTATTGGTGCGGCTACTTTAGAAACGATCATCAATAGATTGAAGAAGATTTATTGTGATTCTATTGGAATTGAATACATGTATATTCGAAAGCCTGAAGAGCTAAAATGGTGGCAAAGCAGGCTGAACAAAAATGCCAATAAAGCTGATTTTAATACTGAACAGAAAAAATATATTCTTAAAAAATTAACTCAAGCAGTAGGTTTTGAGAGTTTTTTACAAACAAAATATGTTGGACAAAAACGTTTCTCTGTAGAAGGAGGTGAAACCGTTGTACCTGCATTAGCAACAGCTTTGAGAACAGCTGCTGAAAAATACAATGTCAAAGAATGTGTATTGGGAATGGCTCACCGTGGTCGCCTAAACACCCTAACAAACATCTTTAAAAAACCAATTCGTGATTTATTCTCTGAGTTTGAAGGTAAAGATTTTGACGAAGAAAACATAGATGGGGATGTGAAATATCACATGGGGTTAACGCGAAGCAAAACTTACCAAGATGGCTCAGAAATGAGAATGAACTTACTGCCTAATCCATCTCACCTAGAAACTGTTGGGCCGGTTGCACAAGGAGTAACAAGAGCAAAAATAGACACCCTTTACAATGGAAATGAAGGAGCTATTTTACCAATAATTATTCATGGAGATGCTGCCGTTGCTGGTCAAGGTGTAGTCTATGAAGTCATCCAAATGAGTAAATTAAATGGGTATAAGACTGGTGGTACACTTCACCTGGTTATCAACAACCAAGTAGGGTTCACAACCAACTATTTAGATGCACGATCAAGCACCTACTGTACAGATGTAGCAAAAGTTACCCTGTCTCCTGTCTTGCATGTCAATGCAGATGATGTTGAAGCAGTTTGTCACGCTATTGAATTGGCCTTGGAGTTTAGAATGACTTTTAAACGAGATATTTTTATAGATTTATTGGGATATCGTAAATATGGTCATAACGAAGGTGATGAACCAAGATTTACACAGCCTCAGCTATACAAGAACATAGCGAAACATAAAAATCCAAGAGATATTTATATCGAACAACTGATCAATGAAAATAGCATTGATCAAAATTATGCTTTGCAACTACAAGAAGAATATAAATCTTTACTGGAAACCAAATTCTTACAGGCCAAGGAAGATAAAACATCAAAGGTCATTCCTTTTATGGAAGAAACCTGGAAAGGTTTTGTTAGAGAAGGAATAGAAGAAATGTTAACTTCTATAGATACTACCTACCCTCAAGACAAACTAAAAGAAATCACCAAGGTCGTTTCGCAGAACCCAGAAGGGGTGAAATTTGTTCGTAAAGCACAGCGAATCATTGAGGGTCGTTCAAAAATGGTCTTCGAGGACAATAAACTTGACTGGGGGTTAGCTGAAACATTAGCATACGGATCACTCCTAGAAGAAGGGTTTAATGTTCGTATTTCTGGGCAAGATGTTGAGCGTGGTACTTTTAGTCACCGACATGCCATCCTTAGAGATGAACTTTCAGAGGAACGCATCAATTTATTAAACACCAACAAGAACAACAAGGGAGTCATGACCATTTACAACTCTTTATTATCCGAATACGGAGTTTTAGGGTTTGATTACGGTTACGCAATGGCGCACCCCAACACATTGACAATCTGGGAAGCACAGTTTGGTGACTTCGGAAACGGTGCTCAAATTATGTTTGACCAGTACATCTGTGCCGCGGAAGACAAATGGAAACTCCAGAATGGAATCGTAATGCTCTTACCTCATGGGTATGAAGGACAAGGTTCTGAACACTCCTCAGCAAGAATAGAAAGATACTTACAATTGTGTGATTATGATAACATGACCATTGCAAATTGTACAGAACCTGCAAACATGTATCACTTGTTGCGTCGACACATGAAAAGAAATCATCGTAAACCATTGGTTGTCTTTACACCTAAAAGTTTGTTACGACATCCCAAAGCTGTAAACACCATTGAGGATTTAGCAGAAGGAGCTTTCCAAGAAGTAATAGACGATCAAAGTATCAAAAAAGAAAATGTTCAAAAAGTCGTTTTCTGTTCTGGTAAATTCTACTATGACTTACTAGAAGAAAGAGAAAACTTAAATAATGATACTGTTGCTTTAGTGCGTATAGAGCAACTATTTCCTTTGCACAAAGAAAAAATAAAAGAAATCGTAGAGTCATATCCAGAAAACGCAGAATTTATCTGGGCACAAGAAGAACCAGAAAATATGGGAGCTTGGTCTTACATGCTACAACGTTTTGATGTGGTTCCTCTAACAAATGCCTCTCTAAGATACTACTCCGTACCTGCTGCTGGATCTAGCGCTAGATTTAAGAAGAGACATCAAGAAGTAATCAATAAAGTTTTTCAAAAATAAAATAAAACAGAAATAAATAATCTCAAAAATATTATCTAATGGTTTTAGAAATGAAAGTCCCATCACCAGGGGAGTCAATCACAGAAGTAGAAATCGCAACTTGGTTAGTTGAAGATGGTGATTATGTAGAAAAAGACCAACCTATAGCAGAAGTTGACTCTGATAAGGCTACTTTAGAATTACCTGCTGAAGAAAGTGGAATCATCACATTAAAAGCAGAAGAAGGTGACGCAGTAGCAGTTGGTGCTGTGGTATGTTTAATTGATAGGGATGCTGCGCAACCAGAAAGTGCTTCTGCTCCTGCTAAAACTAAAGCAGCAACTCCTGTTGAAGAAAAGAAAGAGATTAACCCTGCACCAGCCGAAACTCCAGTGATAGTTGCCAACTACGCAACAGGAAGCGCTTCGCCTGCTGCTAAAAAAATATTAGATGAAAAAGGCATAACCTCTGAGAGCATTCAAGGAACTGGAAAAGATGGAAGAGTCACTAAAGAAGATGCAATTAAAGCAGTTCCTGCGATGGGAACAACCATTGGTAGTCGTTCGTCTGAAAGCAAGAAAATGTCTATGCTACGAAGAAAAGTAGCACAACGATTGGTTGCGGTAAAAAATGAAACTGCTATGCTAACAACTTTTAACGAAGTTAATATGCAACCTATTTTTGATTTGAGAAATCAGTATAAAGAAGAATTCAAAGCAAAGCACGGTGTAGGTTTAGGTTTTATGTCTTTCTTTACGCTTGCTGTAACAAGAGCTTTAGAATTGTATCCTGACGTAAACTCAATGATAGATGGTGATTACCAAATAAAAAATGATTTTGCTGATATTTCTATTGCTGTCTCTGGTCCTAAAGGATTAATGGTACCGGTAATTAGAAATGCTGAAAACTTATCATTCAGAGGAGTTGAAGCTGAAGTAAAAAGATTGGCCTTAAGAGCTCGTGACGGTCAAATTACAGTAGATGAAATGACAGGAGGAACCTTTACCATAACCAATGGTGGAGTCTTCGGTTCTATGCTATCTACACCCATCATAAACCCACCACAATCTGCTATTTTAGGTATGCATAACATTGTAGAAAGACCAATGGCTGTTAATGGTCAAGTCGTCATTCAACCTATTATGTATGTAGCACTGTCTTACGATCATCGTATCGTAGATGGACGTGAATCTGTTGGATTCTTAGTCGCGATAAAAGAAGCTATAGAAAACCCAATTGAACTGTTGATGAAAAACAATCCTAAAAAAGCATTGGAATTGTAACCAATAAGTATCTAGATAAAAAAGAGGAGTTTGTTAAACTCCTCTTTTTTTTTGCAAAAAACTTTAAAACTATCTAAAAACATATAATTTATCAAATAAATTGTATTAAATTTACGAATAATATAATAATATAGTACTTAAGTGTCAATACAATAAAAATACCTAGTTGCTATTTATCTTTAATTAACAAGTTTAAATTCTAATACACAAAAAATCACACGAATGAAAAAGAAAATTTTACTGATCGCTACCCTGCTATTAATAGCAGTGTTATTTTTTGTAAATGGAAAATTAAAAAATTCAGCTACCCCAATAAAAAAAGCACCAACACCCAGCCAATTAAAAGAAGAGGTAATCTCAGTTTACAGCGATCATTACTCTTCCATCTCAACAGACATCAACCCCAATTGGGAGCAAGAAACGGTGATGTCGGAAATAGAGGTTGAGGGGGATAGGGTGATGAGTTATTCAAACCTTAATTATCAAGGAATAGACTTCCCTTACACAGATGTTTCAACCATGAATTATCTTCACTTAGATTACTATACAGTTGATGCCACTGAATTTAAATTTTTTCTGATTGCAGATGGTGAAAATGCTTATGACATAGCAGCAACGCATGGAATTAAAAATGGCCAATGGGTAAGTATCGATATTCCGATCCGTTATTTTTCAAATGCTGGTAGAGATCTTACAGAAGCTGTTCAATTTAAAACTGTTGGTAACAATAACTTGTTCTTGGACAACCTATATTTCTGGAAAGAACCTACTACAACAGATGCTAACGCCTCACTAAGCAACTTAAGTGTAAATGGACAGACCATTCAAAACTTTAACACGTTAAAAACAAATTATAATATCGAATTGCCTTACGGTACTAAAAATCTTCCGAAAATAATAGCTACTCCTAGTAATGAATTGGCTGCGATTGCTATTTCCTCTGAGGAGAATCTCCCCGGAGACACAACTGTACTGGTTACCGCTCAAGATGGCATCACCACCAGACGATACACCCTCTCTTTTTCTGTGGATCCAACGCCAAGTGAAGGCGCTCCAAACCCAATACAAAATGAAAAAAACGTAATCTCAGTGTATAGCGACAGCTTCAATTCTATTGCAACAAACATAAATCCTGGCTGGGGACTGCAGAAAACTGTGATGACAGAAATTGAAATTAACGGTAACAAAGTAATGAAATGTTCTAATCTTGACTACCAAGGCATAGAGTACAAACCAACAAATATTTCAACAATGGAATATTTACATTTAGATTACTACACGCTAGATACGACAAAATTTAAATTCTTTCTAATTACCTCCGATAACGAGAAGGTTTATGATGTAGCCAACAGAGAAGGAATAATCAATGGGAAATGGATCGGTGTAGATATTCCACTTGATTTCTTCTTCACAGAAGTCCCTGACAATTAGAACACTACGGCCATTCAATTCAAAACTGTAGGTAACAACAATCTATTTTTAGACAACTTATATTTTTGGAAATAAAGTTTATTTTTGAAATTTGATAAAGGTAAAAATTAAAAAATCATTCGTTCAAAACAGAGGTTTTTTCGACAAAATCTTATCCACTATCCTGTACAACAATGATATTATGATTAATTTACGACATAAAAACCAAACATTACCAATACAAAATTGAAAATTAAAGGAATTTAGCACAGTTAATATTGGCTAAAAACTTGTAGGGTAAATATATAGGTGTTCTTTTCTTAGTTATCGTTTCATATTATTTAAATTTAGAGGAAACTAAAACTATAATATTATGATTAAAAGAACTACACTACTTTTTTTAACTCTGTTGTGCTTTACAATAGGGTATTCGCAAGACTCTGCTGCACCGGAACCCACTCGTCAAGCAGAAGACGTCATTTCTGTGTATAGCGACAGTTATACTTCTATTGCAACAAATACAAACCCAGGCTGGGGACAAGCAACAGTAATGTCAGAGGTTGATTTTGATGGAAACAAAATCATGAAATATGAAAACCTAAATTACCAAGGACTTGAATATACATCATCTGACGTTTCTGCAATGGAGTACGTGCATTTAGACTATTACACTTCT
>NZ_JBDNAI010000080.1:0-4266 GCF_039768515.1 Wenyingzhuangia sp. | reverse complement strand
GGTACATTAATTGCTGGATACCTTTATCCCAACACTGGAAAAGAACTAACTGACGCCGTTGAAAATTTTGAAAAAAAATAGAGTTGGGAAAACACCACAAAAAACTACTAAATAGTCTTGAGGAAAACAGAAAATCTGCTGGATTAACACAACAAGAACTATCAGTTGCTGCTGAAGTCTCTAGGAAAAGTATAAATGCCATTGAAAATGGAATTTATATACCCTCAACTGTGTTGGCCTTAAAAATTGCGACGACCCTCAACTGCAAAGTTGAGGATCTGTTCAAGCTGCCCTAAAATATTTTAGCAAAAAAAGCCTTATTACCTTTTGGCAATACTCTAAGAAGTGTTTATTATAAAAAAAAGCCTCAACACAATGTTGAGGCTTTTTCTGTGGGCAATGAGGGATTCGAACCCCCGACCCCCTCGGTGTAAACGAGGTGCTCTGAACCAACTGAGCTAATTGCCCTAATTTTTTGAAAGGTATTAAGGAAACCTTTTGTGGGCAATGAGGGATTCGAACCCCCGACCCCCTCGGTGTAAACGAGGTGCTCTGAACCAACTGAGCTAATTGCCCTTAGCGGGTGCAAATATAAAACATTATTTCATTTCTCAAACGTTTATTTTTTATAAATTACAATAAACTTTCATTTTCATTTCCAGCAAATTCACGGATTTGTTTCACTTCCTCACTTTTATCTTTGGTAATCAACAAAATACAATCTTCTGCTTCTACCAAAATAATATTATCAATTCCACTTGTTGCGTACACAGGTTTTGAGCACATGGCAAAAGAGTTCACGTTGTGCTCTCCCTTTATCATCTGGAACAATTCTTCGTTTTGGAAATCTTTTGCGTAAGCAATTAAAGAGTCAAAAGAACCCAAATCAGACCATATAAAATGAGACTTCACCATTTTGATAATTTTGGATTTCTCTAAAACTGCAAAATCTATACTATTCTCAGGTATCTTTACCATATCTTGTTTCGCAACAAACCCATCGGTACTCCTTTTAAAAGCTTCCACAGAAGCGGTATAAATAGCTAAATCATGTTTTTTGATTTGCTCCAGAAACACAGATGCCTTAAAACAAAACATCCCACTATTCCAACAAAAATGTCCAGAACGAATATATTTGATTGCTAAATCCTTATTTGGTTTTTCTCTAAAAGATTTCACAGATTCCCCATCGTATTCTACATAACCATACCCGGTTTCAGGTTTAGATGGCTGAATACCAAAGGTAACGATAGCATCTTCTTTCGCTAGTTTCACCGCATTTTTAACTGCTGATCCATATAACTCTTCATCACCAATCATATGATCCGAAGGAGTAATAAACATGATATCATCTGGATCTAAGCTCAAAGCAGCTAATGTGATGGCTGGAGCCGTATTTCTCCCCACAGACTCTACAATTTTGTTCTGTATATCAAACCCACACGCTTTAGATTGGCTAATCGCTATTGGCAACTGACTTTCGTTAGTAACCAACATAAAATCATCTACCAATTCCTCATTCCTGAGCAAAGTATGCTGAAACAAAGATTTTTGCTCAAATATCTGCAAAAATTGTTTTGGACTTTTGGCTCTTGAGATTGGCCATAATCGAGACCCTACTCCTCCACTCAACACAACATTTATAACATCTCCCATTGTTTTATTGTATTTTATGATATTTTTTATACCAATCTATAAATCTATCAACCCCCTGCTCAACAGTCGTATTGGGTTGGTAATCATAATCTTTTATCAAATCAGAAACCTCTGCCCAAGTCTTCTCTACGTCTCCTGGCTGTATATCCATCATCACCTTTTCGGCTTCTTTCCCAAGATTACGCTCTATGTTTTTGATAAAATCTAACAACTTAACAGACTTGTTGTTTCCTATATTATACACTTTGTACAGCTCTTTCTTTTCTTTTCTGGTCTCTACTTCTCCTTCAATAATTCTCACTACGCCTTCTACGATATCCCCTACATAAGTAAAATCACGTTCCATTTTCCCATGATTAAAGACTTTAATCGGCTTGTCTTGGCTAATCCCATCTGCAAACAAATAGGCAGCCATGTCTGGCCTTCCCCATGGACCATAAACAGTAAAAAAACGGAGTCCAGTTGTAGCAAAACCAAACAAATGTGAGTAGGTATGTGCCATCAACTCATTACTTTTTTTGGAGGCCGCATACAAACTTATAGGGGTTTCTACTTTATCTTTGGTAGAAAAAGGAACAGCAGAATTCAAACCATACACACTAGAGCTACTCGCATAGACAAGGTGTTTCACATGATTAGACCTACAGGCTTCTAACAAATTTACATATCCCACAATATTACTTTCTACATAGGCATGTGGATTTTCTATACTGTACCTTACCCCAGCTTGTGCAGCCAAATTACAAACGACCTCAAACTTATCTTTTTCAAAAAGTCTATTTATGTCTTCTCTATCTTCTAGAGACAACCTTACGAACGTAAAACTTTTATTTTTTTCTGACTGTACTTCATTTAAAAAACCCGAAGCTTTTTTAGAATCAATCCCTAACTCTTTTAACCTAGAAAATTTTAAATTCACATCATAGTAGTCGTTTAGATTATCTATGCCAACAACTTGATGTCCTTTGTTCAATAACAACTCGGACAAATGATATCCAATAAACCCTGCTGCACCTGTGACTAAAATCTTCATGTTACATTTTTATTTAGGGCAAATATAGGATATTGTTTACTAAAGATTAAAAATATCATAAATGCTATGAACTATAAATTAGATACTTCTCCTACTTCAACATTCGTGAAGACAAGAAATCTGCAACCACAAAAGTACTTCCACCAACATAAATTAAATCCTCAGTAGTCGCTTTTAAAATCGCTTGAGAAACCCCTTGCGCAACGGTTGAAAACTCAGCACCTATTAAACCATGCTTTTCAGCAACGAGTTTGAGCTTTTTTTCTGACAACCCTCTTGCTATCGATGGCTTTGTGAAATAATAATGAGCATTTTTAGGCAACAAAGGTAAAACGGAACGCAAATCTTTATCCTCCACTACGCCAAAAACAATGTGTAATTGCTGGTATTGTTCTTGTAATAATTGTTGGACAACCAATGAGATTCCTTCTTTATTGTGTCCAGTATCACAAAGGATCTTAGGTGCTTCTTGAACCATTTGATACCTACCCAATAAACCTGTGTTTTGGGTTACCTTTGCAAGACCGGTTTTCGTTGCCGTTTTTGAAACTTCAACCCCTAAATTATTTAAAACTTCTACCGTCTTTAAGGCTGTTTTGATATTATGCTTTTGATAAGCTCCTTTCAATTCACAATGAATCGATGTGTCTTCTAATTCAAAAGCCTTGTACAGTTTGGCTTTTTTTTGAACTGAAATATTTTCAAAAACAGGAAAAGTATCAGGGTGATACTCCCCAACAACAACAGGGACGTTTTCTTTTATAATCCCTCCTTTTTCAATAGCTATTGCGGGCAATGTAGTCCCTAAAAATTGCGTATGATCTAAACCAATATTGGTAATTACTGAGACCAATGGATGAACGACATTTGTTGAATCTAACCTACCTCCCAAGCCCGTTTCCAAGACCACATAATCAACCCCCAAATCTTTAAAATACTCAAAAGACAAGCCTACTGTCATTTCAAAAAAAGACAAGGCATTGCGTTGAAAAAAATCTTTGTGCTTCTCCACAAAGTCTACAATATACTGCTCTGAAATTTCTTGTCCATTGATTTTGATACGCTCTCTAAAATCGACCAAATGAGGAGAGGTATACAACCCTATTCGGTACCCCTGCTCCTGTAAAACAGAAGCCAAAATATGACTTGTAGAACCTTTACCATTTGTTCCTGCAATATGAATTGCTTGTATCGCTTTTTCTGGATGACCCAGATAATTCATCAATAAGCGGGTATTAGACAAATCTTTTTTATAAGCCTTTGCCCCCTCTTTCTGATACATGGGTAGCTGGTGAAACAACCAATCTAAAGTTTCTTGATAATTCATATTTATTCTGAGAGTACAAACTTGTAACGAATCATTCCTACTTGCCTTTTTGGTGCATTTCCATCAGGATTCCATTGGGTGGCCAGAGCAGCTTTTCTGGCAGGTTCCAACAGACACAGACTATTGTTCGTTGTACCTTTTACTCCAGCTTTTGCACTGGTGACTCTTCCGTTTTTATCGACCTCAATGCTAACCACTACAATTCCTTCTTCATTACAGTCTGGTTTTATGATGGGTTTTGTTAAGGGTC
>NZ_JBDNAI010000079.1:0-3379 GCF_039768515.1 Wenyingzhuangia sp. | reverse complement strand
TGCTCAAGTGGTGGAATTGGTAGACACGCTGGACTTAAAATCCAGTGGGCAGAAATGCCCGTATGGGTTCAAGTCCCATCTTGAGTACACATAAAAAGCCGAAACGAAAGTTTCGGCTTTTTTTTGTTTTCAAGAGTTCATAAAGTGCGTTCAACTTAGCATGCATAGATTTATTTTTTTGTTAAAAAAATAATATCTTTAAAATATAAAACTTTGCAATTTAATGTTTAACGGAGCCCAGAAACCACTCAAATGAAACCTTATCCGAAAAGCTTAGTTAGATTGAAAAAAAAATATTTATTATGAAAAAATTACTTTTAGCAGCATTTTTAACTTCAAGCTTATCAATTTTTGCTCAAACTGAAAAGGGTACTTGGATGATTGAGGGAGACACCAAATTTTCGCTCACAGGAGCAACATCAGAATTTAAATATAACAGTGAGTATACCAATATTGAGACATCAGTAGGGACTTTTGAATTCAAACCAGCTGTTAATTATTTTGTTGAAGATAATCTTGCCATTGGTTTAGGTCTTGAGCTTTCATCTAAAGCTACTGAGTCAGAAGTTAATTATGAAAAGTTGCAGACGATTTCAGCAACATCATTTGCTTTAATGCCACAATTAACATACTTTTTTGGATCTTCCAGCCCTCGTCCATATTTAGGAGTAGAGCTGGGTCATGTGACTACTGTAACTGATGATGGTGAGAATGAAGCAACTCAAAGTGGTTTCGGATTTGGCTTTAATGGAGGTGCTGCTATTTTTTTAAGTGACAACGTAGCCTTAAATCTTGGATTAGGATTTGCTGGTACTAACTTAACAGATAGAGATGATGATAATTACAAAGTGAACAAGGTCGGATTTGGTATGACTATTGGGTTCGGTATTTTCTTGTGATTCGTTGTTTACAATATAAAAAAGGGTGATGCATTACCCTTTTTTTTATATCCTTTATTTAAGATTTTGTTTGTTTTTTTGGTTAGGTGTTGTTTTGATTTTCTTCTGTCTTCTTTTTTCTTAGCTAACTATTACAAAAACATTTTTTATTACCTATATTTGTTCGGCTAAACTGAGAGAATAAGATTTAAAACATGAGACTCACAGTGAGTTTAAAAGTCTTTTTTTAATTGACTTTTGACTTAACCCGAAAAAGTTTTAATAAGTAAATTGAGGCAAACAAATTAAATTTTAGAAGATTAAAATGAATTTACAAGATCACAAAGTCATCACGTTTGGTGAAATTTTAGGGAGATTGTCTCCGCCAAATAATTTAAGGTTTAGTCAGGCAACCAACCTTGAGGTTATTTACGGAGGAGGAGAATTTAATGTTGCTGCTTCATTGGCAAATTATGGCGTAAGAACTCAGTTTGTAACTGCTATACCCGACAATGCAATTGGAGATTGTGTGGTGCAGAGTATAAGAGGGAGAAATGTAGGGGCAAAACATATTTTGAGACAAGGCAAAAGATTAGGGCTGTACTTTTTAGAAAACGGAGCCTCCGGTCGTAACAGTACCGTTGTGTACGATAGAGAAAATTCTGCGATCTCTCAGGTGAAAATGGGTCAATTCAATTGGGATGCTATCTTCGAAGGTGCCACTGTTTTTCATTGGAGCGGTATCACTCCTGCTTTGTCACAAACTGCAGCAGATGTTTGTTTAGAAGCGATTAAGGCAGCTTCGGAAAGAGGATTAACCATATCCACAGATTTAAATTACAGAAGTAAGTTATGGAAATATGGTAAGGAACCCAAAGAGGTTATGCCTGCATTGTTAAAATATAGTAATATCGTTTTGGCTGATATAGACACAGCAATGTTTATGTTAGGAAAACAAAAAATCAATCCTGATTATAGTGAAGAAGAAAAGGTTAAATCTCATTTTGACAACATCATGAAGATGTTACCTAATATTCATACCATTGGGATGACTTTTAGAAACTCAGTAAACGCCTCTCATCAACGTATCGGAGGTTTGCTATATAAAAACAATCAACTTTATAGAGCTCGTATCAAAGAGATTACACCTGTGGTAGATAGAGTAGGTACTGGAGATGCTTTTATGGGAGGTTTATTATATGGTCTTTTAGATTATCAGGATGACTTGCAGAAAGCAGTAGCTTTTGCAACTTCAGCATGTGTCATTAAACATACTATTTTTGGAGATGTCAACAGGGCTTCTAAACAAGAAGTAGTTGAATTTATGGAAAGTGACGGGTCTGCATTGGTAGATAGGTAGCCGTTGTATGTGCTTCGAAGAAGAGAAATTCATACAAAAACCGCAAACAAAAAGAATAACAGCATAAATAAATATTAAAAATGGCACAATTTTCAAGAATTGAAGTAGCACAAGTGATGAAAGAAACAGGAATGGTTCCTTTGTTTTATCACCCAGATATTGAATTAGGTAAAAAAGTATTAAAAGCGTGTTACGACGGAGGAGCACGTTTATTAGAATTTACAGCTAGAGGTGACTTTGCTCACGAAGTTTTTGCAGCGTTAACCAAATATGCGTTGGCAGAATTACCAGGAATGATTATGGGTGTGGGATCTATCACAGATGCGGCAGCAGCATCTTTGTATATGTCTTTAGGTGCTAATTTTATTGTGACACCTGTCTTTAGAGAAGACATTGCCATTGCATGTAACAGAAGAAAAGTGGCTTGGAATCCAGGATGTGGAACCCTAACAGAGATAGCAAGAGCAGAAGAGTTAGGTTGCGAAATCGTGAAATTGTTTCCAGGGAATCTATATGGTCCAAATTTTGTTAAAGGTATAGTAGGACCTCAACCTTGGACCTCTATTATGCCTACAGGAGGTGTTACTACAGAAGAGGAAAACTTAAAAGGTTGGTTTGATGCTGGAGTCGTTTGTGTAGGTATGGGATCTCAGTTGATCAGTAAGCAAATTTTAGCCGAAAAAGACTATGAGGGTCTGAAAACTAAAGTTGCTAAAGCTTTAGAAACGATTAAAAAAGTTAGAGGATAAAACATCAAAAAATAATAGGAATTAAAAAGACGTTTAAAATATTTTAAACGTCTTTTTAATTTTAGAGCAGTGGTCCTTTGTATGTGTATTTGTTTAAGGAGGTCTTTTAAAAGGTAAACCAACGATTGTTTGTGAGGTAAATTTCTTGATTTGTAATTGGGGATAACTACTTCTTATATTGTATCTTTGTTTCCTCAGTTTTTTGAACTTTAAATCAGTGTGTTATGGTAAAAATTGGTGATATAGAATTGTGTGACTTCCCTCTTTTATTGGCTCCAATGGAAGATGTTAGTGATCCTCCTTTTAGGGCTTTATGTAAAGAGCATGGAGCAGACTTGGTTTATACAGAGTTTATATCATCTGAAGGATTGATTCGTGATGCTGCCAAGAGT
>NZ_JBDNAI010000078.1:0-4767 GCF_039768515.1 Wenyingzhuangia sp. | reverse complement strand
TTACCTCACTAAATAGCTTTAGGCCAATAGCAAATTCAACAGATTGTTGTTCTGTTTTAAAGCGATTTCTTTTTTTCATCCGTTCTATAATCTTGAATATATTATCATGATTATCAAATTCAATGACTATGGGCAGATATTCGCTATTATCAGGACGAATCAGTTCTATGAGCTCTAAAGAGAGTTTATATTTATTTGATTTTTTTCCCATTGAGGTGGATTTTATTCAACAACTTTTCCTTTTGTTTCTTGTAATTTAGATAGAAAAAACAAGGATAAAACGGCTAGTGCAGCGGCTATCCACAAAAAAGCAGATTCATGAATGGTATCTGAAAGACCTCCAGCAATTGCAGGAACAAGTACGCCTCCTACAATTTCTGCAACAGCTGTTACAAAACCAACAGCTTTAGCTTTCAATCGATTTGGAACTGCTTCAGAGGGAACAATAGCTGCAACTAGTGGAATAGTTCCCACCATGGCATAGGTAAGAAGCATTACAGGTAAATGAGCTCCAGAACCATTTAAAAAATAAACAGCAAAAGGATAAAAAACACCCAAGCTCAATGCGATAAGCAATGCCTTTTTTCTTCCAATTTTATCTGAAATCCCAGGAAAAAACAAAGAAGATATAAGCATTGCAACGCCTAGTAGTCCCATAGTTTTTTGCATAGTACCGGTATCCATCCCTTGAACGTCAGTAAAAAATTTGGTAATAAAAGGTATGGTAGCAAACCACCATCCAAAAACACAACAAGCAAGTAGAGTACCCCACTTAATATTATTGTATTTCCACAGCTCTTTAACGTTAAACCCTTTATGACTTTCGATTCCACGACTTACCGTAGTGGACTTTCTTAGGTAAAAAACAGTAATAGCTCCTATAAGTAAACCGGGGATACCGGCTATATAAAAAGCGGTTCTCCAGCCCATATTTTCGGCAATTTGAATCAATATTACAGGCGCTAAAATGGATCCAAATAATGCTCCTCCAACGGCTTGCACAATACCAACATTTAGCCCTAACCTACTGGGGGAGGATTCTCTTTCAACAAATATTTGCGCTAAAGGGATTACAGGCCCTTCTGCCAGTCCCATAACTAAACGCGCAGCTAATAAAGTTCCGAAGCCGATCGCTAAACCAGATCCAAAAGAACATATTGAAAAAATGAATATAGCAACAATGAATGTGATTTTATTTTTATTTCTAGTTTCTGACCAAGCGGTCGTAAAGTAGCTCGAAAACGCCCATGCGAGTGAAAGTCCAGCAGCTAAAAGTCCGATCTGTAAGTTATTTAAAGATAAGTCTTTAGCAACATAAGGCACTAAATAGTTTAGCGCTAATCTGTCAAAAAATAGCACCCCAAAGGTCAATGACATTAAGGATACAATCCCATTTTCGTACGTAAATATTTTTTTCATGATTTAAAGTTTTAGTGAGTTCGAGTAAGAATCTTCTAATGCTCAAATATAACTTCCACCTCGTCTGTTATACATTTAGCTTGACATGTCAGTATTAAACCTTCTTTTATTTCATCGTCATCGAGAGCTTCTGTAAATTCCATGGCTACCTCTCCCTTTTTAAGCAGCGCTATACAGGTACTACACACACCAGATTGACATGAAAATGGTGCATCGATACCCTGATTCTGTAACGCTTGTAAAATGGAAGTTCCCTTTGGAACTAAAATATTTTTCTCTTCTCCAAAGAAATTTATTTTGGCTTTAGCCTCTTGAGTTGAGGTGTTAATCTTAGCAGCTTTAGCAGAATCTGATTTTGCAGCTGTAAAACGTTCAATATGAATTTTTTCAGTTGGAAAATTCAAACTTACCAATTCGTTTTCTACTAACCCCATCATACCTGAGGGACCGCAGATATAACATTCAGCAGCATTTAATTGTGTGCCTAGCTCCTGAACTGCTGCTTTAATTGTATCAGTATCGAGGAGTCCTCGTTTACCTTGCCAATCTGTTGGCGGATTATTTATAATATGTTCTACTTTAAAACGATTACTGTAGTTTTCCTGCAGTGTATCAATTTGACTTTTAAACATCACTGTATCGAGCCGTTCGTTTGCATAGAGTAACTTTACTGAGCTCTTTGGCTCTTTTGACATTACGGTTTTTGCTATCGATAGTAGAGGAGTAATTCCGCTACCACCACCAAAGAGAATATATTTTTTTTGTTGTTCCTCTTGACATGCTACACGAAAATTACCTTGCGGAGGCATTATTTCTATGCTTCCTCCTTCCTTAACATGGTCATTGATATGATTTGACACCAATCCATTTTCTACCCGTTTTACTCCAATGGTAATATTTTCTTCTATGGGGCTGCTGCACATGGAGTAGGCCCTTCGCTGTTCCTCTCCATTGAGGGTAAACTTCAAAGTAAGATATTGACCAGGTAAATAGCTGAACTCTTGATTTAAATCTTCTGGTACATTAAAAGTAACTGCTACCGCATACTCTGTTTCAGGCTTTACTTCAAGTACCTTTAATGGATGAAATTTCATTGTTTTTTCAGTTAGTCAGATTATTTATTATGCCGGAATAATTTTTCCAGACATGCTTTTGTAACCTTGTAAGGTGTTGTTCAAAAATGGCTCAGAATTGCTTACTTCAAGTTTGCTGGCATGTTTGCAAAGTGCTTTTAATAACTCTTCCATCTCTAACCTCGCCAAATGTTCCCCTGCACACCTGTGATTTCCATATCCCCACCCTAAGTGATCCTCAGGATTTCTGTGGATATCAAATTCATCAGGATTTGGATATTTTTTTGGATCTCTATTTGCGCAGCTCCAAAGCATCAGAACCCTTTTATCTTTCTCCAGTTGGTAGCCTGCAACTTCTGTATCTTTGGTTATCACTCGAGAAAAACCTCGTACAGGAGAGGAAAGCCGGATTGCCTCGTTTACAACGCCTCTAATCAAATCAGGGTTTTCTTTGATTTCATTGAATTTTTCAGGATGTTTTGCCAACAACTCAAACATAGAAGTTGCTGATTGAATTGTCGTATCTAAACTGGGTATAGCATAGCCCATTACTATGGCTCTTCCTTCATCCTCGCCTAATTTGCCTTCTTCAATTGCTTTGAAGGTAGCATGAGACCAACTTCCTGGCAAAACATTATCCTTGTTCAAGGTTCGAGAATATTTAGACAACCCAAATATAAGTCCCGGTAACGATTTAAGGGTTCTTAGATTGTTTGGTCCAAAGGTATTAAAGGTAGCAAAGGCCCAATCCAATAATTTTTTACTGCCTTTCTCTGGATATCCAATCATTTTGCTGACGATTTCCAAAGGGATGTGCGCTGCAAAATCTTTAACAACCTCTATTTCGTTTTTTTTAGCTAAATCCTGCACCATGTTTTCACAAGACTCAGAAATATTATCCTTGATATCTTTGAGTTTTCGCTGGGTTATGGGTTTCATATACCAAGCTTTTCGCTTTCTCTGTTCATCCCCCTCACTCATCAAAACAGAAACTTTGGCCTCGGGTACTTCGTTTGCTTGTTTATTCAAGGCAACCCCCTGAGCAGCAGTAAAGGTTTCCGGATCGTTCAGCACTTCCATATGGGCCGCATAGCTAGTAACAGCGTACACTTTGTCTTTCTTGAGATAAATAACATCTCCTAGCGCACTCAAATCTTTATACAATTGTAATCCTGAAGCTAAGGATTTAGTAGAAAAAACACTTTTGTTATATACAGGTATCTGTTTCATCATTTCTTGTTTAAATATTTAAAATTCTAATGTGGTTGCTTTCTAAACTGTGTTTTTTTGCCCATTTCTTCTGACCAAGGAATTACCCCATTCTCATTTGCCCATTTGTTATAAATAGAATCCATTTTTGCAATAGTTTCTGGTTGAGAAGCAGCGATATCATTTGACTCCGTTCTGTCGGTAGAAAGGTCATATAGTTCCCACTCTTTTTGATACTGATGAACACCCTTTAAATTGCCAAGCCAGACTGCACGATCGCCAAACCACTCAAAACAAATGGGTTGTTCTCTATCCCATTTTCCTTGAGATAATAGTGGCAATAAACTTTCTCCAACCAACGGATTTGGTGTGACCCCATTATACGTTTCAGGGTATGTAACTCCAGTAATATCTAAAAGCGTGGGCATTAAATCTACTAAGTGGGCCCCGCCTTCTAAAACTTTACCAGAATCTTTTTGCCCTGGATAACGAATGATGAAAGGAGTTGCTGTTCCCCCTTCGTAAGGCGATGACTTATAACTTCGTAAAGGACTATTGGATACTTGAGCCCATTTCTTACTATAGGCTTCCATAGAACCAGCTGTACCTACTGTCCCCTCATTACGTTTTACAGTAAAAGGCATTTTTCCTACATCCATATTTTCTGCGCCATTATCTGAAAGAAAAATCACTACAGTATTCTCTAATTGATCCGTGGTTCCCAAGTAATTAAGTAGTTTACCAATATTCTGATCTAGGTTATCTACCATGGCAGCATAAACTTCCATTTTTAAAGTCCAGTCTGCCTTTTCTTCTTTGCTCAAACTGTCCCAAGGGGGTAGTAATTTATCTTTAAATAAATTCCAGTCCTCATCAGCGAGACCCAATTTTTTAATGTTTTCAAAACGAAGTTTGCGCAGCTCATCCCAACCGGCATCGTATTTCCCCTTGTACTTCGCAATATCTTCTGCTTTGGCATGTAAAGGCCAATGTGGTGCGTTATAAGCCATATATAAAAAGAAGGGATTACCTTCTGGGGTGTTCTTCACAAAATCTATAGCTCTAT
>NZ_JBDNAI010000077.1:0-8219 GCF_039768515.1 Wenyingzhuangia sp. | reverse complement strand
GAAAGTTTGTACTGCTTATGAGTACAATGGAGAAGTGATTAAGCATTTTCCGTACAATATTGAGCCAGAAAACGTAAAACCAATATACACAGAGATCTCTGGTTGGAAAGAAGATTTGACTGGAATGACTTCTGAGGATCAATTGCCACAAGCGTTGTTGGATTATATTGCATTTATTGAAAAAGAAACAGAAATTAAAATTACGATTGTATCTGTAGGACCAGATAGAAAGCAGACCATCGAGAGATAGTTTTAGTATATATTTAAACAAAAAGCCTCATCCTTTTGATGAGGCTTTTTGTTTTTATGAATTTCCTTTTACGATTGTTTTTTTTTAATGAGAAATCGTATTGTCTTAAGGTTTCACAAATTCACTGAATAAATTATCTTTGTCTTCGTATGAAACTATCTGTCGTTATAAATTTGTTGTTCCTTTTCCTTTCTTTGTTTAGTTCTGCACAAGAGAGCAAAATAAAGATATTGCATTCGAATCAAACTTACGCCGACCAAGAGTTGTATCCCGATGCATTGATTTTGAATGGAGAGGTACGAGTGAAACACGAAGGGGCTATCATGACTTGTAAAAAGGCATTGTACTATAAGGTTCAAAATCGGCTATATGCTTACGGAGATGTATATGTGAATCAAGGAGATACAATCAAACAGTATAGTAATCATTTACAATATGATGGAGATTCAAAAAAAGCTTTGTCTTGGGGTCAAGTTAGGGTTAAAGATAAGGACATGACGTTGACCACAGATACTCTTCGTTTTGATAGGTCCACACAAGTGTTAAGCTATCATTGTTTTGGTAAAATTGTTACTGATAAAAATATATTGACAAGTCAGGTAGGAAAGTATTTTGCAAAGGATAAAAAACTGACAGCAAAACAAAATGTAAAGTTGGTCAATCCAGATATGACACTAAAAACAGGTCATTTAGATTACAATACAAATTCTGGTCGCTCATATTTATATGGGCCTTCAACCATCAAAAATGAGGATAGTGATCTGTATACAGAAAGAGGGATTTATAATACAAAATTGTCTTTGGGTTATTTGTTGAGCAATTCAGTGATTTATCACCAAAATAACGAAATCAGAGGAGATAGTTTGTATTACAACCAATCAGATGATTTTGCTTCGGGTAGTGGAAATATAGTGATTACTGACACAGTGAATAAAATTGTTGTCAAAGGGGATTATGGAGAAATTTATAGAAAGATAGATTCTATGATTGTAACCAAAAGACCTTTGGCGATCTCCATTGTAGAAAAAGATTCTATGTATATTCATGGAGACACAATATCTATAACAGGGAGTGAAAATAAGAAGTTGATGAGGGTATATCATCACGTCAAGTTTTTTAAATCAGATTTAAGCGGGAAGTGTGATTCTTTGGTCACTAGACAAGCAGAGGGAATTACAGAATTATTTAACAATCCTGTTTTATGGTCTGACAAAAATCAAATCACGGGAGATAGTATTCGTTTAATTAGTGATAAGACCACCCAAAAATTAGATTCTTTAAAGATTCTGAAAAATGCTTTCATTGTGAACCAAGACAGTATCGAGGGATATAATCAAATCAATGGGAGAAACATGTTTGGAAAGTTTAAAGATCAAAGACTGTCAACTCTTTTAGTTAAGGGGAATGGAGCGGTGGTCAACTACGCTAGAAGTGAGGATACGAAAGATTTAACCGCTATCATGAAAATGGAATGTAGTAATATTATCTTTTCGTTAGAAAACAATAACATAAAAACAATTCGTTTCTTAAAGCAGCCTGCAGGGAAAACGTATCCCCCTTCAGAATTCCCTGAAGATCAAGCTTTGTTAAAAGGATTTATTTGGAGGGGAAATGAGCGTCCATTAACTAAAGAAGATATTTTTATACATGACTAATTTAAGAAAAGACTTTTTAGATCATCAAGCACAAACCTCTTCTTTTCCATTGATGATTGAAGTGGCCAGTGCGAAGGGTTCTTATGTGTATGATGTACATGGAAAAGCGTATTTAGATTTTATTGCAGGAGTTTCTGCTAATAGTCTTGGGCATAACCACCCAAAAGTTACTAAAGCCATTAAGGATCAAGTAGATCGTTATGCTCATGTCATGGTTTATGGAGAATTTATTCAACAGCCCCAAACAGAATTGTGTAAAATATTGGCAAGTTTGTTGCCCCAAAAATTGAATTCTGTATACTTAGTAAATTCAGGAACTGAAGCTGCAGAAGGGGCTATGAAATTAGCAAAACGAGTCACAAAAAGGTCAGAAATGGTCGCAGCAAAATTCGCTTACCATGGAAATACTCAAGGAGCTATGAGTGTTAGTGGGGCAGAAACTCAGAACAGAGCATTTAGGCCAATTATACCGGGAACAACATTTATAGAATATAATGATGTAGACGATTTGTCTAAGATTACAACAGAAACAGCTGCTGTTATTTTAGAGACAATCCAAGGAGGTGCTGGGTTTATTGTTTCCCAAAACAATTATTTAAAGAAAGTTCGCAAACGCTGTGATGATGTTGGTGCATTATTGATTTTAGACGAAATTCAATCGGGGATAGGTCGTACAGGTACATTTTTTGGTTTTGAACACTACGATTGTATACCAGACATTATAATTACTGGTAAAGGGTTAGGAGGAGGAATGCCTATTGGTGCTTTTATCAGTAGTGAGGACAATATGAGTTTGTTGAAGGAGAATCCCGTTTTGGGCCATGTGACTACTTTTGGAGGGCATCCTGTAATCGCAGCAGCAGCTTTGGCAACGGTAAAAGAAATTACTCAAACCAACCTTATGCAAGAAGCCTTACGTAAAGAACAGTTGATTAAAAGGAGTCTTCAGCATGAGGAGATCAAAGAAATTAGAGGAAAAGGTTTGATGTTAGCGTTAATGATGGAAGATGCTTTCATGGCATCAGAAGTTGTGTTGAAATGTATGGATGAAGGTCTTTTGTTGTTCTTTTTATTGTTTGAAAAAAGAGCCGTAAGAATTAGTCCGCCTTTAACGATTTCTGACGAAGAAATAGAAATAGGCTGTGCGAAGATATTGAAAGTTTTAGATAGGATTGGTTCTTCAAAAAATAGCGATAACAGATTGAATTAGAATAACTAATTTCGGACACTTTTAGTTTGTTTTCCTAAATGTAGAGCCTCTTGCAATTAATTCTGTCTCTAGAGTTTTTGAGTGTTTACTTGGGTGGTCAATCGTTTTTTTGATCAATTCAATCAGTAATGAAGAGGCAATAGTTCCCATTTCTATATCCGGTTGGTTTATCGTTGTCAAGCTAGGTTCTATAACCGCGGAAATAGGATCATTGTTGAAACCAACTAGAGCAATGTCTTTCGGGATTTGTATTCCGTTTTTCTTAAAGTGTTGTATGGCACTGATAGCAGCGGTATCGTTAGAAGAAAAGATACCATCTACCTGGGGTAATTTCATAACTTTGTTAGCCAAAACTATTCCATCTTTTTCAGATAATTTAGATTCTAAGATATAAGAGGCCTTGACGGGAATATTATGATCTTTAAGAGCAGCCATATATCCTTCCATTCTTCTTTTATAGAGGGCTATTTTTTGAATACCTGAAAAATGAACAATGTGTTTACAACCATTATTGATCAAGTGTTCAGTTGCATCATAACTTGCCTTATAGTCATCAATATGGATACTAGGAGTGTTCTCCATGGTCATAGGTCTATCAAAAAACACAATGGGACCCCCATTATTTTTGAAATTTTGAAGATGAAAATCACTGGTGGTTTCCATCGATACAGAAATCAATAATCCATCTACTCTATTCGATAAAAATGTAGAAACCAATTCTTTTTCTCTTTCGAAATTTTCTAGCGATTGTCCTATGACAACATTATAGCCAGATTTATAAGCGGTTTCTTCAATACCCGAGATCACGGAAGAAAAGAAGTTTCTAGAGATTCTAGGAACAATAATACCTATCGTATTGGTTTTGTTTGTTCTAAGGTTAGAGGCTAACGAGTTTTTCTGATACCCTAGTTCGCTTGCTTTTTTTTGAATTAATTTTTTGGTTTTTTGTGAAACACGATTGCTGTTGTTCAATGCTCTAGAGACAGTAGAACTGTTAATTTTTAGAGCTTTAGAAATGTCATGTATGGTAGCCTTTTTTTTCATCATCAAAAAATTAGTTCAAAAAAAAACTGAAGAGGGCAAAAACAATTTGGCAATCTTCAGTTTTATATAACAATTGAAATTAAGATTTAGTTTAACAAGCCAAACACACCAGGTAGCCACAAACTCAGTGAGGGAAAATAGGTGATTAAGAATAAAGAAACAATCATTGCTAAGAATAATGGTAGTAGGGGTTTGATTACTTTATCGATGGTGGTGTTAGCAACACCAATTCCGACAAACAATACAGATCCTACAGGGGGAGTACAGAGTCCAATACTTAAATTCAAAACCATAATCATTCCAAAGTGAATAGGATCCATTCCTAAAGATGTTACCACGGGTAGAAAAATTGGGGTAAAAATAAGCACCGCTGGAGTCATATCCATAAACACCCCAACAAATAACAATAACAAATTGATGATGATAAGGATTATAATTTTGTTGTCACTAATACCTAGCAACACATTACTGATGTCCTGAGGGATGTTTTCAAAAGACATCACCCATGACATACTCATTGAGGCTCCAATTAATAACATTACAATAGCTGTTGTAGAAGAGGAGTCTAACAGGATTCCAGGGATGTTTTTGAGATTTATTTCTTTGTAAATAATACCGAGCACAAAGGTGTATAGCACTGCAATTGCAGAAGCTTCAGTTGCTGTAAATATACCTGCAACAATACCTCCAATTACGATGATTAATAGTAGTAAACTTGGAACAGCGTCAATGAATGTTTTAAAAACTTGCTTTAAAGTGCTACGTTCTCCTAATCTATATTTTTTCTTCTTTGCCCAAAAAGAAGCAACTACCATGAGTAGAAGTCCTGTTAAAATTCCGGGAATATAACCAGCTAAGAACAAAGCTGCAATAGATACACCTCCACTAGCAAGTGAATATACAATGAGTACGTTACTTGGTGGAATAATCAATCCTGTAGTTGATGAAGTGATGTTAACAGCAGCACCAAATTCTTTAGAGTAACCTTCTTTTTCCATCTCAGGGCCTAATATACTACCCATTGCCGAAGCCGACGCCATGGCAGAACCAGCAATGGCTCCCATTAGCATGGCACCAATTACATTTATAAGCGCAAGACCTCCAGGCAAAGAACCTACAAGTGTTTTGGCAAAAGCGATAAGACGATGAGCAATCCCACCTTTATTCATGAGTTGTCCAGAGAGCACAAAGAAAGGAATCGCTAGCAATGAAAAGCTATCAAGTCCTGTCCCCATTCTTTGGGAAACAGTTGTCAAAGCGGGTATGGCAGGTATGCTAACAAGCATAGTCAACACAGAAGAAATAGCAATACTCCAGGCCACGGGTGTTCCGATGGTTAGTAAAATTAAAAAACTTATTACTAATACTAATTCAGGTAAAAATTCCATAATATTTATGCGCTTAAAAGATCCGTAATTTTATAATAAACAATTAATATTCCACTAACTGGAATTACCGCGTATACAAAAGCAAGTGGTATTTGTAGTGCTGGTGAGGTTTGTCCTAAGGTAAAACTAATATATACCAATCGTGAGCCACCAACAACCATTGCGGCTAGTGCGAAAATAATGACGAGTAGGAATACAAATATTCTTAGTTTTTTTTGTGTTGCAGGACCAGTTTTTAAAGGCACAACATCAATAGCAACATGCATGTTTCTACCCGATACATAAGCCGCCCCGAGGATACCGACCCATATCATTAAATATCTTGACAATTCATCAGTAAATGAACTAGGAGAAGCTAGTACAAATCTTGAAAACACTTGCCATAATACATTAACAACCATTAACCCCATGATTATTGTAAGGGTAGTCCCCAATATTTTGTCTATTTTTTTTCTTAATTCCATATTATTTCGAGTTTTTAATCCTTTGAATCAATGGGTAAATATCTTTATCATTTTTAACCCTATCATATATGGGTTGAACCTTGTCTGAGAACAAAGTTTTGTCAGGTCTTATGATGGTAACCCCAGCTTTTTTTACTTCGGTAAGTGCTTCCTTTTCAGCCTTTTGCCAAAGGTCTCTTTGGTAGCCAATGGAGTTTTTTACCGCTATATTGAACCAAGTCTTTTCTTGTTCGGTTAGAGCGTTCCAAAAATGAGTACTTGCCACAAGAATATCAGGAACTACCGTATGTTCATCTAGTGTATAGTTTTTACAAACTTCGTAGTGTCTGGATAAATAAAAGGAGGGTGGGTTGTTTTCAGCAGCATCAACAACTCCTTGTTGCAAAGAAGTATACAATTCACCCCATGATATTGGTGTAGGAGAACCTCCAAGACTACTCACCATTTTCATTGCGCTTACACTTTCCATTACACGTACTTTTAAACCTTTCAAGTCAACAGGAGATTCTATAGGGTTTTGTTTGCTGTAAAAGCTTCTACTTCCAGCATCGTAAAATCCAAGGCCTTTGAGCCAAAACTGTTCTCCATTATCTAATAATTCCTGACCAATCTCTCCATCTAACACATCAAATGTGTGTTTTCGATCCCTGAACAAATAGGGCAATCCAAAAATTTTCATTTTAGGGGCAAAGTTTTCTAAAACAGCAGCGGATACCTTTGTCATTTCTAGACTCCCTATCTGCAGCAATTCAAGACATTCTCGTTCTGTTCCGAGTTGCTGACTTGAGTACACATTTATTTTTAAAGTACCATTTGACAATTTATATAAATCATCACTCATTTTTAGCATTGCGATATGAACCGAATGCTTGGTGTCTAAACCATGAGCTAATTTGATCGTTTTTGTTTTTTTTGATATGTTGCTACACCCAAATAAAAAGGGAATCATACATAAACAAAGTAGGCTTGCTTTTATTTTCATAATTTTATTTATCTCATTTGTTTGTAAGAAATCTAAACTCTTCACAGAGTCAACCATCAAGCCGACAGTTGATTTATTAAAATTCAAATCTACAAGCAAATGTATAGTTTTAGTATTATAATACAATCGATTGGATTATGTTTTTTTTTATTACATTTACCTTCGAATTGAATTTTAATAAAATATAAATATGAAACAGAATATCGAGACTAGATATGCAGCTTCTCCAAGGGAAGTAAAAAAAATGGATACTCAAGAACTGAGAGACGAATTTTTAATAGAAGATTTGTTTACCAAAGATCAAATTAAACTAGTATATTCTCATTACGATAGATATATCACAGGTGGGGTTTTGCCAGTAAGTAAGCCAATAACTTTAGAAACGATAGATCAATTAAAATCATCATATTTTTTAGAAAGAAGAGAATTAGGAATAATTAATGTAGGAGAGACTGGATCTGTTAGTGTTGATGGTAAAGTATATAAAATAGGTCATAAGGAGGCTTTATATGTCGGTCAAGGTAACAAAAAGATAGTTTTTGAAAGTGAATCTTCATCTAATCCTGCTTTGTTCTATATCAATTCTACACCTGCACACAAAGCATATCCTACAAAAAAAATAGGTTTGGATGATGCTGAAGTTGTAGACTTGGGAACTCCAGAGACCTGTAATGCTAGAACCATTCGTAAATATATTGTCAATAGTGTTGTTGAAGTTTGTCAATTGCAAATGGGAATGACTACCTTGAAGTCAGGAAGTGTTTGGAATACAATGCCAGCACATGTACATGACAGAAGAATGGAAGTTTATTTCTACTTAGATTTACCTCAAGAACAAGGGGTTTCACATTTCATGGGAGAACCTACAGAGACCAGACATATTTGGATGGCCAATCACCAAGCTGTTATTTCTCCACCATGGTCAATTCACTCGGGAGCAGGTACTTCATCGTATACTTTTATTTGGGGAATGGCCGGTGAAAATTTAGACTATGGAGATATGGATATGTGTGCAATAAACGAACTAAGATAAAATAAAAAAGTAGAATTATGTCAATTAATTTATTCGATTTAACTGGAAAAGTTGCTTTGGTAACAGGAGCCGTTCATGGTTTAGGAATGGCAATGGCCAAAGGTTTGGGAGGTGCTGGTGCAACCATTGTGGTAAACAATTATTCTCAGGATACTCTTGACGAAGCGGTAGCTGAATACAAAGCTGCAGGATT